>WTIF01000134.1 GCA_011522845.1 Deltaproteobacteria bacterium | reverse complement strand
CGGCTACACCTTCTACGCCAGTTCCATTGTCTATCGCTCCGACTTGGTTCAAATCAACAGTTGGAAGGATCTCTTGTCCCCTGAACTTGCCGGCAGAGTCGCTCTTCCCAACATCACCGGCACCCAGGGACCTCTCACTCTTTTCATGCTGTCAAAGGCCCTTGGCCACCAAGGCTACGGCTTTGAAGAAACCATCGATAGCATTGGTGCCAAGGCTGATGACATCGTCACCTTTTATGTCCGTTCTTCTCAACTTGCCCAGTTGATGAACCAAGAAGAAGTCATTGCGGCTCCCGTTGGGCGTTTTGCTTGGAGTAGATTTTCTAATAGTCCACTACCTTTCGTTTGGGCAAACCCCAAAGAGGGCCAAACGGGAGGGATGAATGTGATGATCATGACCAAAGGCAATGGCAACGAAGAATTGGCTTATCAATTCATGGATTACTGGCTCTCCGTGGAGTCCCAGACCCGCATTGCCAACGCCAAGATCGACAGTCCCGCAAATAAGAAAGTCAAGGTGTCAGATGAAATTGCTGAGGGCCTGACTTATGGTGCTGAGCTTATCGATTCTCTCAATATCATCAGCCCCGCTGATATTATTGACAATCGTGAAGGCTGGGTTGAGCGTTGGAACACCAAGGTCATCAAGTAGATAGTTGATCAAACCTGACTGAGATCTCGGAGTGATTACTCCGAGATCCTCACTCTCAACACTCCCACCGTGTTTCAAAATCGTATAGAGGGCTTGGCGCTTGCCCTCCCTGCAATCCTTTTCACGGCGACCCTCTTCTTGTTGCCTGTCCTCGTCCTCCTTTCAGAAGGCTTTCGGGTTGATGACGCTTGGTCGCTACAAGGCTATGCAGACTTTATCAGCAAGCCTCTCAATCAGACCGTCTTTTTCCGAACCCTAAAATTGGGCCTCCTAGTTGCCGGGGTCAGCGCCATTATCGGATATGCAACTGCATTCTCCATCTACCATCTTCCGCTCAAACATCGTGGACGAATCTTTGGGCTTGTGGTCTTGCCCCTGATGATCTCACCAGTCGCACGAACCTATGCCTGGATCGTCATTTTGGGACGTACAGGAATTGTCAACGATGCCATCGTCGGGTTGGGACTCAGTGACACACCGATTCGACTGTTATTTACTGAAACAGCCGTCTTCTTGGGATTACTTCAGCTATTTATGCCGCTGATGATCATTTCACTGATCTCCGCCATGGAAAACTTACCAAATGATGCCGTTGCGGCTGCCCGAGTTTTGGGAGCCAACTGGCTGCAGGTCTTTCTAAAGGTCATCCTTCCTTTGACCAAGGAAGGGCTGGTCATTGGAGGAACACTAGTTTTTACGGGTTCTCTCACCGCTTACATTACCCCTGCGATCCTTGGGGGAGCAAAGGTCTTGATGCTGGAGACACTGCTGTATCAAAGAGTCAATGTAGCTAATGACTTTGTTTCTGCAGGAATCATTGCCACGATCTTGATCACGATGAGTTTTGGCTCCAATCTTCTCTTCAAACGAATTGCAACCGCCAGAACATAGCCTCTGAAATCACCAGCATGATTCTCCTAACTGATCAGACACAAACCTTGTTGCCGCTTATTTTTAAAAGTATGAAATCAAAGTTTTCAGTTGATGTCTTCACACCCGGGAAAGATATTTTGAACAGTGTTCTTGGCAGAAAATCCTAATGGGGAAGTGGACAACATTTTTGATCATTGGACTGACTCTGACTTTCCTGATCGGGCCATTTTTTATCATCATCGCCGCAGGTCTATCGGCTGGTGAAAATTTGGCTTTCCCACCAGAGGGGCTATCGCTCAAATGGTATTGGGCGGTCTTTGAAGTCGAGAGTTTTCGTGAGAGTTTTGCCCTCTCCATGTTCCTTGCTGTGTTTGGAACATTGTCGGCCTTGGTGCTTGGAGTTCCGGCAGCCTACGCCCTCAGTCGCTATCGTCTGCCTTTTGCGGAGACGGTCAAAACGATCGTTGCAGCCCCAATCATTGTTCCGGGGATCATTGTTGGGCTTGGACTGTTGCGTTACCTGGTGATCCCGCTCAATTTCACAGTCTCTTTGGCGCTCTTCATGGCTCACACAGCGCTAGTGATTCCCTACGCAGTACGTGTCGTAACAGCTAGTTTGGAGAATTTGCGAAGTGATATGGAGGAAGCTGCCATTTTGCTTGGCTGTACAAGATTCGGAGCTTTTGTCAAAGTGGTGCTTCCCAACATTCGGGGAGGTGTTTTAGCGGCTTTCATTTTGGGGTTCGTCACCAGCTTTAATCAGGTACCTGTTTCATTGTTTCTCTCCGGTCCAGGGGTACGAACGCTGCCAATTGATATGCTGGCCTACATGGAAATCACGTACGACCCCTCTGTCGCAGCCCTATCTGCGTTGCTCGCAATCATGTCCGTGGGGATCATTTTCCTCGCTGAAAAGTTTCTGGGATTTTCCCGCTATGTCTGAGTCCTTCGTTTCGCTAAACAACCTAACGCTTGTTTATGGGGATACAGTTGCAGTTCCGAAACTCAACCTGGATATCCAAAAAGGAGA
>WTIF01000254.1 GCA_011522845.1 Deltaproteobacteria bacterium | reverse complement strand
TCTTTGAGGGTGTCATCATCTGTGTTGGCTGTTAAAATACCATAACCGGCTTTCGATGCTGTTGCCTCCAGACCTCGCATGACCAATGAAAAGAAGGGACTACTTACAGAAGGAACCATCACGAGCAGAACTCCTGATTTTTTTCTGCGAAGACTTCTAGCTGCCTCATTGACTACATACCCAGTCTCCTCAATCGCCCTATTGACTCTTCTGAGTGTAGATTTGCTCACGACATCTGGTTGACTGAGCGCTCGGCTTACGGTTGCAGTAGAAACCTGAGCGTATTTGGCAACATCCTGTAGGGTCGGAGTACCATTGTAGAGACCCGCATTCTTCATTTTCGTTGATTCTACTTTCATTTTGAATTCAAGGAGTGTGGAATAATTTTTTCTAAATATGTCTTGACAGGAGAAATAATTTCAAGTCATTTTGTTGTAAACGATTACATCCATGTTTTGAGTTGGTGTAAAGGATTTCAATATATGAATGTTATGGGTGAATGCAAAATGGCTGAATTTGAATTTGGGCTACCCCCTGAATCCCGAATGCTGAGTCCAGATTTTACATATGGGGTTGCTACGGCATCGTTTCAAATTGAAGGTTCAACGAAAGCTGATGGTCGACTCCAAAGTATTTGGGATAAGTTTAGTGCAACGCCGGGTAAGGTGAAGAATGGAGATACCGGGGAACCAGCGTGTGATCACTACCAACGTTGGCAAGGCGATCTGGATATTGTTAATAACCTAAAAGTGGACGCGTATCGGTTCTCGATTGCTTGGCCGAGAGTCATGCATGAGGATGGATCTACAAACCAAAAGGGCTTAGATTTCTACCGCAAAATTTTGGATCGATTAGCAGACAATGGTATACAGCCGCACGTGACTCTCTACCATTGGGATCTGCCACAATATTTGGAAGATCGGGGTGGTTGGCTAAATCGTGATATCGCATTTCGATTTCAAGATTATGCTGATCTGGTCACACGTGAATTGGGGGATCAGTTTCATTCTTGCGCAACGATTAATGAGCCATGGTGCTCGGCATTCTTGGGTTACGGTTATGGTGTTCATGCTCCAGGACTCAACAACATTCGCTTTGCCAAGCAAGCTGCTCATCATTTACTGCTAGCCCATGGTTTGGGAATGGATGTCCTGAGAACAAATCTTCCAGATGTGAAGAGTGGCATCGTTTTAAACATGGGACCAATGACTCCCAAATCAGAGCGCTACGATGATTTTATATCAGCGAAAATCGCTGAAGCAGGCGGGAATCATTGGTTTATAGAACCTTTGATCGAGGGGCGCTATCCACACATTGTCAATCGCTACGAGCCTGACAAAACCCCTTTGGTCCTCGATGGAGATATGGAACTGATCTCTAGACCCGTTGACTTCATCGGAATCAACTACTACACCCGCAATATCAGCAGTTACGATCAAGAGAATTTCTTGAAGATTCACAAAAACGACACTGCAGAACATACTGATATTGGTTGGGAAATCTACCCTGATGGTCTTAGAGATTTATTGGTGGATCTGCACAGAAATTACGAATTGCCTCCTTTAATGGTTACAGAGAACGGAGCTGCCTGCGCTGATGTTCTTGAAAATGATGAGGTTTGGGATGATCAACGTTGCAGATACTTTGACCTGCACCTCAATGCTGTTCACCAGGCAATCGAGCAAGGTGTCAATATCACCGGATATTTTGCTTGGAGTCTACTTGATAACTTTGAGTGGGCAGAGGGTTATGAAAAGCGTTTTGGTTTGGTTCATGTGAACTACGAAACGCAAAAGAGAACATTGAAGGAGAGCGCAAAGGCCTTTCGCAGGCTGATGCAAACAAGGAAAGAGCAATCAGAGGGTAGTTCTTTTCATGCAACCACAAACTCACAACCTCTAACGAGTCAGCAACTATGAGGAATTTCAAAAAATTTGTCGCTGCGAACCTTGCACTGCTCGGTTTTGGAATCACAACCTCGCTTTACGCTTCCCCAAAACAGGGGGGATCACTGACTGTTCCCATCATAACTCCTGCGTTCACCGAAAATTTCAATCCCTTCACCAATGGTGACAATATCAAGGGTCTGATGTTTGAGCCACTTCTGGTTTACAACGCCATGGCTGGGAAAATCGAGTACCGGTTAGCAGAGAGCTTTGAGTATGGAAGTGATCTGAAATCAATTACTTATACCCTAAGAAGTGATCTCCAGTGGTCAGACGGACAACCCTTAACCGCCAAAGACGCTGCATTCAGCTTCGGAATGGCTCAGAAGTATCCGGCATTTGACGCAGCTGGACTGTTTGCTTCTGGCAAAGTGAAAGAGGTTGTTCAAGTTGATGATCGCTCATTTCAGGTGGTTTTAAATGATGTTGATACAACCGTTGAGTGGTCAGTACCAAATTATCAAATTGTTCCAGAGCACATTTGGTCCAGTGTTGAGGATCCTGCTACTTTTGAGAACTTGAATCCTGTTGGAAGCGGACCTATCACAGAAGTGGAATACGTTAAGCCACAACAGATGAGAATCTGTAGGAATCCAAATTACTACCTGGAAG
>WTIF01000347.1 GCA_011522845.1 Deltaproteobacteria bacterium | reverse complement strand
ATAGGTTTGGGCAGCAAGCTCTTCAAAAAATTTTATTGCTCCTTTGGGCAAACAATCAGGGCGGGTACCAATCACGATACCCACAATGTCTTCTTGTTGAAGCGCTTCCACACAATGTTTCTTTAGCTCGGAAAGTCGTCCGAATGTGTTTGTGTAGCTTTGAAAATAGATCAAGAACTTATTTGCCTTATATCGCTTCCTTATTCGCTCTTTGTGATATTTTAACTGCTGCAACATCGGCCAATCAGCTTGTACAAAAGCAGGTGCTGAGCCCCATTCATCACAAAATATACAGGTCTTCATACCGGCCAAGCCTTCTCTGTTGGGGCAGGTCTTAGCAACAGAAACACTTACTTTTTGTACCCGAAATCCAAATTTTTCACGGTAAAATTGACTAATTGGCAGGTATCTTTTCTGATGATCAAATTTCGGAAGAAAACTCATTTTACAAGCTATATTCGGGAAGAAATTCAACACAAGCGCCTATTTCTTCAATCACCCGCGACTCTTCAATTTGCCTATGTTGATAACGGGCTCCTTTCACGACAATTTGAGGCTTCAGGCACCTGAAAACCTCACAACAGTTGTCTTCCTCAAAAATCAGCACTCTATCAACACTTTGTAGTGATGCCAGCAATCTAGCGCGTTCCATTTCATTAAGCAGCGGTGGTTTCCCTTTCTTTCGTTGGATTGAAGCATCACTATTGATCGCAACTACAGAGAAACCTTTGAATTTTCGAAGTTGTCCAAGGAATTTCAAATGTGTTGAAGAAAGTTTGTCAAAGTAGCCATTTGTGATCACCAAAGGAGATTTATCATTTTGTGCTACTTCTAGTTGAAGCCTCTTTAATGAGACAATTTTTGTAGAGATATGACCATAAACAAATCTTTTACGAATTTCTTCTCTGTCAAAAGAAACAACTCCAACATGTTGGATTTCCATCGCAGCTCCAAGTTGAGCCCAATGGGCAGCTACAGCAGGGGCAGCTTTACTGGAAATCAACATTGCTAAAATACTGATCACCATGTCACCAGCACCCACCACATCAAAAACCTCGAGGGCTTCCGCCTCAAAAAAGATGAATTCTTCACTAGACTGAAAAAGTAAAAGCCCATCTTTATCCAAACTTAGTGCGACAATGGCCCCGTTAAGTTTTGCTTGGAGAATTTCAGCGGCTTTTAATGCACTTTCTTGGTCCTTGATGGTAATACCAGAGGCAGCACCGGCCTCTTTTCGATTTGGTTTAATCCAACTACACCCTTCATAGATCTCGTAGTCTCCAAGATTTCTTGGATCTACAAGAACTGGGATGTTTAACGAATTTGCGATTTGAATTGCTGATTTGATGAGTGCGGGGTGTAGAGTTCCTTTGTTATAATCGGATATGACCAAAGCTTGTTGGCTTGGTAGGTTGGCTTTTAGCCACTTAAGCAAGTAGGAATAGTTTTGGAAGTGATAATTTGAAGGTGGATCATGATCGAGGCGCAAAAGATGATTGTGCCCAGCAATCATCCGATGTTTCAGTACTGTGGGGTAATCACATTCTTGCCAAATCCCACTGTTGTCAAAGCCTTCCTTCGATAAAATTTCAAGAATCTGATTCCCAATGGAATCTTGACCAATCAAACCTGAGACGGTCACATTACAGCCCAAGGTCTTCAGGTTCATCACAACATTTCCTGCCCCCCCTAGCCGCACCTCCTCACGAGCTAACTTCAGTACAGGAATTGGAGCCTCAGGGGAAATTCGATCGACTGTGCCCCAGGAATAACGGTCGAGCATCAAGTCCCCCAGAACCATTATATTGGGCGAGGTGACATCATCCCAGGCTATAAGGCATGACTGCGGGTCAGGATTGAGCATCAAGATTGCCGATCTAGATACTTTTCTAAAGCCTTCTTGAAATCTTGAAGAGGTCTTGCGCCTGAAAGCAATTCACCTCGAACTCGGCCACTCTTGGGATCAAATGTACCGATCAGAAAACCAGGAGTGCCCGTCACTCCAGCCTCTTGACCTGCTTTCATATCCTCTAAAACTCGTGACCGATATTTTTCTTCAACGATGCATTTTTCGTATTGATCGACATTCTCCAGCCCAATTTCATCAGCATAGCCAATAAGGTCTTCAACAAATTGGTTTTTCTGATTCTTAAACAATAATGCGTGAAGTGTTTCAAATTTTCCTTGGTCTCTAGCGCACTCAACAGCGATTGCAGCTTCGTCTGCTTCCTTATGAAAGGGCAAAGGGAAATGGCGGTATCCAAAAGCCACCCGGCTTCCATACTCTTTAATCAACTCTGTTAACGTTGGCTGCACTCTGGCACAAAATGGACACTGGTAATCTGAGTACTCTAGTACAATTACCTTTGCTTCCTTGTTCCCTCGTATGTAACCCTGCCCAACGTTTGTTTCTAAAAGAAACTCAGATGGCGCTTGCAGATAAGATTTTACCAGTCCTTTTGATAATGCTTCGTTGTACTGCCGATAAACGCTTTCCTGTTTTAACTGGTTTGCCAGATAGTCGCGAATTTGTGGTCTGAGATCCTCTATGCTTCCACGATTTTCCAGCCTGTTCTGCTTGTAAAAGAGGGTTACCATGTCATCGCTGATTGTAAATTGAGGATTCGGATCAATCTCAGCATCAGACTTGGCTAATTCATTCAATACGAGGTTTGGAAGTAGTCTTGCCAACTGATCATAGAGAGCTTGTGCTGCATCTTGAGCAGCTTTGTCACGAAGATCTTCAAATCGAATTATTTTTCCATTGATTTCAGCAATGATTGGATTTGCTTGAAAATAATCCTGTTCCTGGACTCTATTCTCCTTTGCAAATAAATTTGCTGCTAAGGCCAATAAAATGATTGCGGAAGCCGATAGAAATTTACTGATTCTGATGATAAGCATTTGTTTCTTTGAATTTAGTTTACACACTCGTTGGTTGATGGCTGATCTGAATTGTCAGCTATCGCCATATTGATAAGTGTGATGAGTGTATCCCATCTGTGTGAAAGATTCTGAGTCTCCAATAGAGCCTGTTTCTCGATACTAGTAAAATCTAGGTTCATACATAGGATGTTTACCAAATAGTGAATTGGAATGGTTCTAAGTTTGTCCCATTCGATTTGAATATTTTTCTTCTCTGAATAGTTCCGAAACCCCTCATACAATAATTCTGGGTCGTCCAGATCCTGATTACCTTCCTCCAAGTCATCTATAAAGTTTGAATAATTAGAAACCACTTGACGATACTGAGTAGTGACCTCCAATTCTTTTTCAATTTGAAAGCGTATTACACCGTTTAGGCGAATCAAATAATTTTCGTTTGGAAGTTGTTGACATTGTTCAATTTTGCCTAAGCAACCAATTTCATAGATTTTCTCCTGCTCCTGCTCAATAGGTTGTACCATTCCAATGACTTGATCATGCTCCATAGCAAATTCAATCATTTCTCGATAACGAGGCTCAAAGATGTGCAGGGGTAAAATC
The DNA here is from genome assembly GCA_011522845.1 of Deltaproteobacteria bacterium. Lineage (GTDB taxonomy): Bacteria > SAR324 > SAR324 > SAR324 > NAC60-12 > JCVI-SCAAA005. Next base: position 6,901 of record WTIF01000347.1, on the reverse strand, counting down.
GTATTTGGCAGAAGGATCGTACCATACAGCGGAAAGATTGGGATGATTTCGGGGAATTCACTCATAGGATTGAATCTTTAAATTCGAATTTCGCAACAAAAATCAATTGGGGGTTTCTCCATTTAGTTTGCTTCGCTCTAGATAATTTCTTGCTTGTTGAATATCCCTAAAGATTTGAGATTTCAGTTCGTCAGGACTTGAAAATTTAACAACTTGTCTCAAAAAAGCCAGAGGTTGAACTTCAATGATTTCTCCATACAAATCGATCGTTTCGTCAAGCAAGTGGGTTTCCAACAAAGGTTGATCTTTATGAAATGTCGGTCTTGTACCAAAATTCGTCACCCCTAAAAACCGTTTCCCCTGCCAACAGACTCTGCTCACGTAAACACCCTTGTTAAGAGCTAGATTCACATTGGGGTTAATATTTGCTGTGGGGAATCCTAGAGTCCTGCCTCTTTGATCTCCAATTTCGACGGATCCTCTTATCCCATAAGGTCTGCCCAGATACATTGGAAGTTGCTCAAATTGATTTTCCCTGATCATTTGTCTTATCAGCGTTGAACTCACGGTTCTTCCACCCAGTTGTAATGGTGGCACTTCTTGAACTAGAAAACCAAGTTGTTTTCCTAAGGTTTCCAGAGTTTTAAAGTCGCCAGCACGTTGACAACCAAATCTAAAATCATAACCAACAACAACCTGACTCAGATTGTAGGGTTCTACCAGAAAGCGCCGCACGAATCCTTCTGGAGAAAGCTCAGAAAATTCTTTGGTGAACGGTAACGTGTTTATTTCATCAAGACCAGCCTGTTTTAATAGCTGTTCTTGATGAAATCGAGAATTGATCCTCTCGACCGGTCGATTACCCAGTACTTCCTGAGGATGAGGGTCAAAAGTGACTAAGGCTGATTTGCCAGCGAACGAATGAGAAGCTTGTAATGTGGTTTCAATCAGTGCGCGATGCCCCAAATGAAGGCCATCAAAATTTCCTATCGTGATTGCAAATTCAACTTTTGACATACTATTCGGCAATACTTAATTTCACTGAAGATAAAATTTGAGTGAAAATATGACCACAGCGTGAATCCAACTTTCCCTAGTTAGAGATCTCCAAATTTCAAGTCACCCAGGTAATCGTGAATCCTGAATTCTGCATATTTTTCCTGATCTGTTTTGGAATCCTGCATGAAAGTTTCATTTATTGGCTACAGTATAAATTTTTCTTCTACTCTAGGTTATTCGGCTCACAAGCTTTTTTAATTCACAGTATTCAACTTGGGTTCAGCTGGCTACTTATTGGAATTACAATCTTAATACTTCTTTCAAAACTTACTGGCACCAATAAATATCACTATACAACAAGTTGGTCCATTATTGGATTTTTTGTAGTGACGTTTGGCCTAGCGATAATGTGGTTTGGTTTTAAGAAGCTTGGCTGGGCAAGAATGATGAAGATCAGGCTATTTGTCCGACCTGAAGAAACTTGGATCCATACTGGTATCTTTAAATTTTGCCGAGATCCAATGTATAGAGGTTCTCAATTATCAATGTTTGGCATGAGCCTACTATTGGACTCCTGGATCATTCTATTGTATGTTGCGGAAATGGTGTTGCTTCAGCAGTTTTTAATTTTGCTGGAAAGAGAACCAGTCCCAATTGCTCTTGCTGACTATTTGACTTTGAATTCCATCAATCCCAAAACCTAGAGGTAGATGCACGAAACGACTCTTTTCCGCAATTCTCCGAATGTCCTTCTACTCTCCCTGCACTTACCAGAAAAGTCCCGTTTTGACATTGAACATTCTCTTCAAGAACTTCAAGCACTCTCGTACTCCCTTGGTGCGGTGGTTTGCGATGCTATGGTTCAACAAAGAGATCAGCCTCACCCAGCTTTCTTTTTTGGAAAAGGGAAACTTAGTCAGATCAAAGAAATTATTCACAAACACAGTATCTCGTTTCTAATCACTGACGGTCAACTAAGCCCCAAACAAGCACAAAATTTAGAGAAGTCTTTACATAAGCCGGTTTTGGATAGAACTCAACTGATCCTTGAAATCTTTGGCAGAAATGCCCGTACAAGAGAGGCGAAACTTCAAATAGAACTGGCGCAATCAGAGTACTTGCTTCCGCGATTGTTGGGGATGTGGAAACATTTAGACCGCGAGCGAGGGGGCATTGGAGTTTCAAGAGGAACTGGTGAAAAACAAATTGAGAAAGACAGACAAATTTTACGTCGCAAAATTGCTCATCTCAAGGAAGATCTCCAACGTGTGGATCGTGAACGGCATAACCAAAAAAAGCGCCGGAGTTCATGCCTACAAGTCAGTCTAGTTGGCTATACCAACGCCGGAAAATCAACGATCATGAATGCATTGACCAACTCAGATTTGCTCGTTGAAAATAAACTCTTTGCAACCTTGGATTCAACTACGAGATTGCTAGAAGACGATAGCAGACCGAAAATTTTACTCTCAGATACTGTTGGCTTTATTCGAAATCTGCCGCATGAATTGGTCGCATCATTCCACTCCACGCTCGAAACGATCCGTGATGCGGACCTTTTACTTCATGTTGTTGGTGTTTGAGACTAACATGAAGAACACATCAAAACTACATTGGCTGTCCTTGACGAAATACAAGCTGTCGGAATTCCAAAAATCTTGGTTTTTAACAAAACAGATCAGCTTGATCTTCTAGATCAAGCTGTTTTGAGAAGAAGTTACCCTGAAGCTGTTTTTGTCTCAGCTGCTAGGGGAGAGGTTACAGAACTTCAAGAAGCGATTGTCAACTTTTTTGAAAGAAGAATGGAAACTGTCCAAGTCCTGATTGATTATCAGCACAGCCGCAGCTTAGCAGAAATTTATGAATGGAGTCGGGTCAACAAAATCGACTACCGAGAAGAAGGAATTTTCCTGGAACTAACTTCCATCCCCAGTAATTTAAAACACCTCCGCCATCACCTTCCGGCTGCGCAGTTTGAAAAGACAGACCAAACACTGCCAAATTGAACCTTGTTATTCAAATTTAGGTAACTGTCGAACCCGTAGATGTAGTTCTTCAAGAGCACTTGAAGGCACCTCAGAAGGGGCTTCTGTCATCAGGCAAGAGGCACGTTGAGTCTTTGGGAAGGCAACGACATCTCTTATGGAATCCGTCTTCAACAGAAACATCATCAATCTATCGAAACCCAGCGCAATACCACCATGGGGAGGTGCTCCATAAGAAAGAGCTTGGAGCAAAAATCCAAACTTCTCTTCGATCTCTTCGTCACTTAGCTCCAACCACTTAAATACCTGCTGCTGTATGTCCTGTCGGTGTATCCTGATACTACCACCACCAAGCTCAACTCCATTCAGTACAACATCATAGGCTACCGAACGTATATGCTGAGGCTCGGTCTCTCCATACTTCTGTAAATCTTCTATATTGGGCATTGTGAAAGGGTGATGCACGGCATGATATCGTTTGTCAGATGCTGAATACTCCATAAGGGGGAAATCTGTTATCCAAACAAACTTATATGTATTTTCGGGGATCAATTTTCTGCGTCTGGCCACTTCTTTGCGCAAATTGCCGAGTGCATCATTGACTATATTTATGTTGTCAGCTCCAAAAAGAATGAGATCCCCCACCTCCACATCCAATCTCTTTTCGATGGCACGCTGATCCTCCGTAGAGAAAAATTTTGCGATAGGTGATTGCCAACCTTCTTCATTTCTTTTGACCCAAGCCATTCCTTTCGCACCGTAGATTTTCACAAATTCAGTCAATTCATCGAGTTCTTTCCGAGAAAAATCTGAGCCTCCTTTAACATTGATTGCCTTAGCGATTCCACCTCGTTCAATGGCATCTGAAAAAACCTTAAGGCCACATTGGCCCGCAATATCACTGATATCTTTTAACTTTAGGTCAAATCGCAAATCTGGGGCATCAACTCCATAATCCTGCATCGCCGTTAGGTAGGGCATTCTTTCAAAAGGAGTCGAAATTTTAATGTCAAGCAATGTTTCAAAGAGTGAACTCAGAAGGCCTTCCACTAAACTGTAGACTTCTTCGGGCTCAATGAAGCTCATTTCCAAATCTAATTGGGTAAATTCAGGCTGTCGGTTACCCCTCAGGTCTTCATCCCTAAAACAACGAGCAATCTGCATGTATCGATCATAACCTGAGACCATCAAGAGTTGCTTAAAAATCTGGGGAGATTGTGGAAGAGCATAGAAACTACCTGGATGTACACGTGACGGGACCAAATAATCTCTAGCACCCTCGGGTGTTGACTTGGTGAGCATTGGTGTTTCAATTTCGAAAAAACCCTGATCAGCAAGAAAATTTCTAGTTTGTTGCATCGCTTTAGATCGTAGGATCAAATTCTTTTGCATCGTCGGATGTCTCAAGTCCAGATAGCGATACTGTAGGCGTAAGCGCTCCTCCACCTGTTCTCGCTCATCCAGAACATATGGTGGAGTTTGAGATTCACTCAGAATATTGAGTTCATGAACAATGATTTCAATTTCACCGGTGGGTAGCTTTGGGTTAACGTTTCCTTCTATTCTGTTCTCAACTTTTCCTCGAACCGCAATCACAAACTCAGAGCGTATTGAATCTGCTCTTTCATGCGCTTCCGCACTGGCTTCTTTACGAAAAACGACCTGACATATTCCGGTATAATCTCTCAAATCAACGAAGATCACTCCTCCATGGTCCCTTCGAGTTTGGCACCAACCCATCAAAGTCACTGTTTCTCCAAGATTTTCGACTCGTAGGGTTCCACACAGGTTCGATCTTCTCCATTCCATAATCTTCTTTAGCTTCGATAATTGGTGAGTAAAGGATAACGCAAAATCTAAACGCTAGCACAGATGATTGAAAAATCAGTCTCGAACTTAATTTAGAGGAATTATTTGAACAATCCTCTCAAGGATTGGTGGGCTGAGTATATTTCACAAAATAACGGTAGATCAGTAGCAGGAGTACTCCAAATGCAATAGCTGTAATGAAGAACATCAAATCAAAGGGTTTATCAACAGCAAATCCAAAACGTATGAGTAATGTGGAAATGACATATCCCGCATTTCTAAATGTAAGTTCATAACTATCTGAGTACATGAATGAAATGATCAGAATAAAAATATCAGCAAAAATAATTACAGTAAAAAGTTGTTGATAAAATCCAGTTTCAGCGACAAGTTGCCCGGTTGAGTAGTCATGCGTGATGAGGTTATTTATCCAAGCGGAGAAATGAAAAATTGATAAGGCTAGAAAGATAAGCGTCAAAAGAAGAGAGATGACTTTTTTAAATTTTACAAACTTTTCCAAACTTTTTAATTCGGGCAACCCAATTTTATTTCTATTGAGATGATAGAAAACCCCCACCAACAGAAACATGATTAAAGCCCCGATCATATCAATGAGCACTGGATAGAGAACTTCTGGGTGAGCCATATCGAAAGAGTTCTCTCCGAGGTGACTCAAATCTTTGAAGACATCACGAATTATGATCAGTGATATAATTTCAAACTGTTTACCTATTGCTTTGGTGATTGAATTTGGAATAGCTAGGATGAGGAGATAGACTTCATAATAAAGTAAAATACTGAAGGGCGTGTAGATCGCAGAGAGATAATTTTTACTGATCAAGTCCTCCATAAATGGAATAAGGATCGGTAAATTTCTATTCCATGCAATCATTCCCAAGTGTCCCAGAAATGCCATAACGGCTAAAAGGACTCCAATTTTTTCAAATGAAACTAGGTTTTTTTTTGAGTTCAGTTTGTCGTAGAAGGACGTACTACGATCAAACAAATTGACTAGCATTTTATTGGAAGAACTTCCGTTGGAGAGTAACAGTGGCTGAGAAGTAGATGGATTTTAAAGGAAGGGTTGGATGGTTTCCGAAGGCACTGCACCTTCGCGGATAATCCTAAAGTCTGGTTCACTTGCATCCACTAAAGTTGAAGGCAGACCGCCTTTTGTCAATCCACCATCTAACCAAAAGTCAACTGAGTGACCAAGCTGCTTATGAGTTTCATCTACCGTCTGACAACTAGGCTGCCCACTAAGGTTTGCGCTTGTACCAATCAAGGGTTTATTCAAAATTCCTAACAACTCATCAACTAATTTAGAAGGAGAATGACGAACAGCGATCGTGTTCCCAGGTCCCCTCAGAAAATCGGGAAGATTGTTTTTTGCCGGCAAGACGATGGTAAGGGCACCAGGCCAAAATTGATCTATGAGATTTTCTGCTTTTCCTTCCACAACCGCAAAATCTAAAAGCCAGTCTTTTTTTATCAGAATCAACAGAGACTTCTCAATGGGCCTTTGTTTACAGGCAAATACCCGTTCCACTACGGATTTATCCAAAGCGTTCCCACCCAAGCCATAGAAAGTCTCAGTTGGGAAAACACCGATAGCCCCCTGAAAAACTAACTGCTTCCAAGCCTCGGCTTGCAAAGGAGTTAACGGCAGTTTTGCTTTCATCAAGGCCGTAGCATTGTCTCCTGGCCCTCATTCAATGCAAAAGCTTGTTGAATCTGACCATTCACTTTCAGGGAATAAGTTCCAATTGGCAACTCCAGTTGTGCAATCATATCTTTACCAGTTGTGTAGGATCGCCAATTTTCACCACTTCTTCGAAGTTCGAATGACACTTCTCCAGCATTTCGCCAGGTAGCTAGTCGATCCAACTGAAGGAACAGTCCCCCTGTGGTTGGTGCTTTTGAAACTTTCTCGACTGGCAGAGGTGGTCTTACTTCAGGGTATGGCTCAGCTCCGTTCAATACACGTTCAATTTCAAACAGCATTCTTCTTCGGAACTCAGGCATAGGCAAATGCCTGAAATCCCTGACATCAACCAATCTTGCTAAACTCCGAACCTTTTCTGAAAATTCTCCTGGAGGTCTTATTG
>WTIF01000062.1 GCA_011522845.1 Deltaproteobacteria bacterium | reverse complement strand
CTGCTAGAGTCTCTCCATAAAACTCTTCAAAGTCAGCTCTCAGGCCTGAAGTCGATTCAATCAGTTTTTGATATCCCTCGTCCTGTGGGAGCATGCTCCGGATATTCCTATTTCCATCAGGAGCAACCTGGCTCCATCTGCGTTTCTCGGTTACAACGACTACAAGAAGAGTTGGCCTGCCTACAAAACCCTACACCTCCAGCAAGTACTCCTAGTGATCTAGCTCTCTCACTGGAAGACGATCCATTGGGAGCATCCGAAAATCCTAGCAACAATTTGGCAGATAGCCTGCTGTTGGATCTAGATCCTACTGAGCTACCTCAATTTGATGAAATTTCCTCGGCAGTCCCATCCTGTCCTGCCAAAATTTGGCAAAAAACAGCAGAAGAGTTACGGCAAGAAGCCGATCAAGACATCAAGCAAATCTTGAAAGAGTTGGCAGAAAATTCCTTAGCACTAGGAGATTTCATTTCAGCAAAGGCAACGACCTTGGGAATGTTGCTGCAGTTCCACACTAGTTCCCTACCTTCCTCTGCAAAAACCCAAGAAACTCTGCAAAAAATTCTCAAAGAGTTCAGCTCTCCAGAACTGCGGTTAGCCTATGCCGGTCAGCCTAGGCAGATCTATGCATCGTCCAAAGCTCTACAGGAGGATATCGAAAGAATTTTACCCCTAAGCCTCGGTCTGATCATCATTGTGTTATTTGCTATTTTTCGGACACCTCGAGTGATCATCGTAGCTTTTGTCAACGTAGTTCTTTCGCTAGTTTGGACTGCATCTTTCGTTGGCTTGCTTGGTCACCGTTTGAATCTGGTAACGATAGCCTTTGCTCCAATTCTGATCTGTGTCGGTAGTGCTTACGTCATCATGGTCTTGGACCGATTTCTGAGCATCAGCAAAAATCTGCCGAAAGAATCTGTCGATAGTCGTGTCTCCAAGACCCTTGATGAGGTAGTAATCCCTGTGAGTGTTACTGCCTTTACAACCGTAGTTGGCTTTGCGGCCTTGATTGCCAGTCCTATTCCTGCAATTCAGCAGTTAGGGATGTACTCCTGTGTAGGAATTCTGCTGAGCAATTTCTTTGCTCTAACAGCCACCCCCTCGCTACTGAAAATTCTCCGAGTTGCGGCTCCTCACACTCAGTCCAGCCATGTTCGAAACTCCCTACGTTGGTTTGGTGAAGGCAGTGAGTGGCTACAGTATCGAGCGCGGAAAGTCATCATCTTCTGGTTACTACTCGCAACAATAGCCAGCCTCGGTATCCTGAACTTGAAAATTGACAGTAATTCTCAGGCACTTGCACCAGAACACCCCCTTGAACAGGACCTTAACCTAATCGAATCTGATCTGGCAGGGACTCAGTCCCTTCGTTTGGTCTTCCAGGCTAAGCCCGAAGCTCAAGAAAAATTAGTTTCTGCCGCCACCATTGTCGGCCTAGATAATTTTGAAGTTTGGCTACTGATTCTGAAAACAGAACAATGGCCTGATTCCCTGAAGGGATTGCGTATTGACAAAATCTATTCGCCAGCCCAGATGCTCTGGGTCTATCGGAATGGCTTGGATGATTTGAATGATCTGGAAGTTCAGCATTTTTTTGAAAAATTGGCCGAGCAAGACGGCCCAGTGTTTCTTAGTCCAGATGGTGAAAGCTTACTGGTGACTCTTCGGCTGAAAGCAGATGGCTCATCAGAACTACTTGAACTACGAGAAAGACTGCAACAAAAGTTGCCTGAGTTTGTTCCTCACCTTGATGTTACTTTCACGGGAGGAGCCGTTCTGACAAGTGAATCAGCGAATAACATTGCCTCAGGACAGATTAACAGCGTATTGCTGGCGCTATTTCTGATTTTTGGAGTGATGTGGGGCCTCTTTCTCTCCTGGAAGATGGGGGTAATCGCACTTTTTCCGAACATTGCTGCTGTTTTACTTTTCTTCGGAACTCTTGGCTGGTTTGAGATACCGCTTGGAGTAACCATTTCAATCATTGCTTCCATTGCTCTGGGCATTGGGGTCGATGATACCGTCCATTTTCTGACTCGCTATCATGAACGGGTTAAGCAGGAACGGGATCGACGCAAGGCAGCGCAATTGGCACTGCAGCAGATGACCCGACCAATGCTGACAACCACCCTTGCCCTAGGTCTAGGTTTCAGTGTCTTTGCATTTTCTGAGCTTGATTCTCTGCAGTTGTTCGGGTTGCTAACCGCTTATACCCTGCTGATCTGCCTAGCCACCGACTTGACCTTCCTACCAACCATTGTGATGGAGACTGGCCTGGTTACTGTTTGGGATTATGTTGGTCTCCGCATCAACAAACAGCTGGTTCAACGTCTGGCAATCTTCCGTGGCCTGAGTGTAAGAGAAGCTAAGATTGCAACACTCCTCGCCTACTCAGAAGATCTGAAAAATCGACAAGTTCTATTCAAAACTGGAGATCAAGGTCAGGAGATGTTTGTCATACTATCTGGAAAGATACGAATTCAACAAAATCCAACTGGCGGTGCAACTCTGGCAGAACTAGGGGAAGGGGCGACATTTGGGGAAATGGGCTTGTTTCGGAAGGCACAAC
>WTIF01000230.1 GCA_011522845.1 Deltaproteobacteria bacterium | reverse complement strand
CCATAACCGCCACTACTGGTGCCATTCTGGTAGAAATAATCCAAAACAGCAGATCCTTCTTACCTCGAAATTCAGTCCTAGAAAGTGCATAAGCGCACATTGAACCCAAAACTACTGAGATGATAGCGGAACCACCTGCTGAGATGATACTGTTCATCATGTAGGTGCCAAAGTTCTTGTCCAAGAACAGATTCTCGTAGTGTCTCAAGGTGGGTGTAAAATCGAAGAACATCGTGATGCCAGCCCAATCCCCAACTGGTGGAAGCTTAAATGCTTCAAGTAAATCCTTCAGGGAAGACACGAACATCATTAAAAAGGTGAGTAGGGTCCAGACCAGGTAAATTGCTAAGAACACTCCGATCAGGATGTTGCCGATTTTACGTATGGGGGTTTGGTATTGAACAATATCTGATGATGCCATCTCAGTTCCCCTCCTGATTTACTTTTCCAGCAGGACTCTCAAAGACTTTGACGAGAATCATCCCCAGAATAATTGTGACTATCAGAAGCGTAAGAGCAATTGCAGCCCCACGCCCTAACTTGAAGAACTGGAAGGACACATCAAACAAATAGGTTGGAAGAATTTTTGTGGAATTTGCAGGACCACCGCCTGTCAGCACTAAAAGAGCGTCAATAAACCGGAAATTGTCCATAAAGCGTAGCAAAATTGCGATCAACAAAAACGGATAGAGATTCGGGAGGGTAATTTGGAAAAAGTTGCGCCATTCTCCAGCCCCGTCCACCATACTTGCTTCCAGTTGATCTCTTGGAACGCGCTTCATGCCCGCCAAAGTAATTAGAATGATGAGCGGGGTCCATTGCCATACATCGACAATCACGATTCCCCACATTGCTGTTCCTGTATCTCCCAAAATTGATTTTTCACCCAATATTCCAGCACTTTGCATTAGCCAATGATACCAACCAAAGGTTGAGTTGTAGAGGTAATACCAGACAAGTCCTGCAACCACTGGTGCCATCATCATTGGCATCAGAAATAATGTCACTAGCGCTTTCTCGTACTTAGAGCGATTTAAAATCACGGCAAGCAACACTCCAAGTCCCACTTCCATGATCATGCACATTGCACTGTACTTGAGCAGGAGATACCAACCATTTCCGAAGCTCCGGTCACCAAGCAACCTGCGCCAATTTGCAAAGTTGTTCCAAATATCACCTCGCATCATGTCAACTTTGTGAAAGCTCATCCAAATTAACCAAAAAAATGGATAGAGTGTGATGCAAGCAAGAACAATCACTGCTGGAAGAATTAGCCACAGGTAGTATCTGTTTGATGGAGCTGCGTGACGACTGGTGGGCTTATAATCAATTACTCGGACACCATTTGACATCCTAAATTGATCTTTAGAAACATTGGCGAGTTTTGCAGCGTTGGTAAGCTGTCCCTCTGCAATGCCATTTGTAAGTGTTGTTTGCATTGATTTCAATGTCTACAAGGTTCCCGGTTGGTTGTTTACCAACCGGGAGATGGCAAGGTTAGAAATATCCGTTGGCTTCGTCAGTCTGCTCACGAATTGCTTCACAAGCTTCTTCAGGAGACAGCTCTCCAGCCACACAACGCTGTACTTCTGTGGCTAGGATTTTATGATATTCGTTCACCTCCGGAATCTTTGGTCCAAGAACAAAATGTGGGTCTCGTATCCCGTGATCATAAACCGCATCGAAGGTCAATGCATTAGGCATGTTAGTGGGCCGATTACGTGCAGTCTTAACTTCTGGAATTTCCAGAACAGACTTTCTCGTTGGAGTACCACCCAGGCCACGAAGAACATCATACTGGATATTCTTTGATGTTGCCCAGATCGCGAAGATATAAGCTGCTCGCTTTTGATCTTCTGAGGCATTTCCATTAATGCCAATACCACCGATACCACAGTTACAGCCATTGACTGCTTGACCACCACCAACGATCCAACTGGGTTCACCCTTTGGACATGGGGCGTAACCGGTCTTTCCTCCAGCGGCTCTTGATGTCTTTTCATCTTCACAAGATGCTGCAAATTCATGATACTGCACCTGCATCGCAATCTGACCTGCTTGATATACTGTATTCAATTCCAAGGTTCCGTTTGCCAAGTTGTCTGGATGGCTCACATCAGCTTGTTCTTTAAATTTCGTCATCACTGCTACAGATTGAGCATCTCCCCACTTGGTCTTGCCTGGGTCTTTTGAACCCAAGGTGTCATCGACATCAAACTCTGTCCAACGCCCATGTGAGAAGAGCATTCGCTGAATGTCTAACTGAGTTGTCCAAGCAAAAGATCCTTGGTGCTGAGCATATCCGTAAGGAATATCTGAATTACCACCTTCGCGAACTTTCTTGAAGAAAGCAGCATACTCATAAACGTGCTTCCATGTCGTATCAGCGGTAAACTCCATTCGGTAACCGTACTCACTTTCGAAATCCTTACTGAGCTTTTCGAATAGATCCTGTCGGTAGAAGGAGCATGCGACAGCGCAGTCATATGGGAAAGCGACAATGCGACCTGCTTCATAGAAGACGCCACAGGCCTTCTGGAAGTTTTCAAACCAGACATCTTCACCGTACCCC
>WTIF01000250.1 GCA_011522845.1 Deltaproteobacteria bacterium | reverse complement strand
CGTACTGGTAGTAGAGAAGCCTGAGTGGGCAGCAAATGTTGGTGGAGCAACTTCAGAGTGTCTTGGTGCTCGGGCTGAAGAACTGTATCTTCATTGGAACAGAGGACGTTGATCGAAAGGCCTGGCCCAGGAAACGGATGGCGCCAGACGATTTCTTTGGGTAGCCCCAGCAGCTCCCCGACGCGTCGCACCTCATCCTTGTAGAGTTCCTTGAGTGGCTCAACAACTCGGCCCTTTGCAATCAAATCCTGGATTGCATCGACTCGGTTATGATGAGACTTGATCACCTTGGCGTGTTCGGTGCCTCCAGATTCGATGATGTCCGGATAGAGTGTACCTTGCCCGAGTAGCCATTCGCCCGGATTCAAGTTTAATTCTTCCAGTAGTTTTTCCCGTACTGTTAAAAAGGTGTTGCCAACCTGGTGTCGTTTCCGTTGTGGATCCACTTCACCGGCGATTGCTTCCAGAAAAGCCTCGCTGTAGTCTCTGCCAACCACATTGTCATAACCTAGCTGTTCGTAGCGTTGGAGAATTTGCTCAGCCTCATTCAGGCGTAGAAAGCCATTATCGATGAAGAGCCCGAGCACCCTTTCCTTGCCTAGGGCTTCGTTTAATAAAGCAAAGGCCACCGAAGAGTCCACGCCACCACTGAGGAACATCAGCACATTGTGCTCACCGACTTGTTGTTGGAGTTCATCCTTTGTCTGCTCAATGAAGCGTTCCATGCTCCAACTCGGGTGTGCCTTGCAGAGTTCCACGAAATTGCTGAGAATCTGAGTGCCTGCCAGCGTGTCAGTAACTTCTGGATGAAACTGCAGGGAAAACAGTGGACGTTCCTGGTGTTGTAGGGCCGCGAGGCTCCCTGAAATGGTTTCACCGATTACCTGGAAACCCTGCGGAAGATTGGTGACGCTATCCTGGTGGCTCATCCAGACCTGGGAGTTATCGGCAACATCTTTCCATAAGGGAGAAGGGTTCAGTTGACGCAGTGAAGCTTTGCCGAATTCTCCCTGTCCCGTGTTGGCTACACGTCCACCAAAGTGCTGGGCCATCAGTTGGTGACCATAGCAGAGGCCAAGAATAGGCTGAGGGAGGTTGAGAATTTCTGGATTGAAGGCAGGCACGTCCTCGGCAAAGACAGAAGCCGGTCCTCCAGAAAGAATGATGCCCTTGGCTGCTTGCAGCATCTCCGTGTCGGCAGAAGGCGCAAAGATTTCGGTGTAGACTCCGAGGTGCCGGATTCGCTTGGCAATCAGGTGGGCGTACTGGCTTCCAAAATCAAGAACTGCCAGAAAGTCGTCATTGGGCATTTGCCTTTCCTCGTTAAGCAGGATATAAATTCACGTCTTGTTGATAACCGTTTAGGAGGAGAATCTCATGTTTGGCATCGGTCTGCCAGAATTAGTCATCATTGTTGTGATTGCGTTGATCTTCATCGGACCCAAGCAGCTTCCGGGAGTCATGCGCTCCGTGGGCAAGGGACTCGTTGATCTCAAACGGGCTACCAACGATATTCGTCACACCGTACAGACCGAGATGGACAACATTGAGCGGGATCTCGAAGTGAAGGATATCAAGAAAGACTTCGAGAATAACTTTGGTGGAGTGGCGAACAAGTTCGGTTCATTGAAGCTCTCTCAGATGAGTACTGGGGACAAGCTGGAAGCAGTGGCAAATGCATTTGAGAAGGGGCAGGAGGACTTGGCGGCACGCAAGGAAAATGTAGCAGCTGCTGAAGCCAAGGAAGCTGAATCAACCACTACCGCGAGCACAGCAGATTCCACTGTTAGCAAAACGAACGGAACTGCCACGACCTAATAGAGCCATCAGGAACCCTTGCTTGTGGGGATCTTTGCATCCGTGGATAGCCCGATCTGTGGCACACCGTTGTGAGTCATTGTTTCCATCGGAAGGCTGACTTCCAACCCAACGACCTGATTTTCTTCCCGGCGTAAGCTGATCCTTCCTCCATGGGCGTAGATGATTTTGCGCCCAATCAACAACTCTGGACTCCCATCCGCTTCACTCATTCGCTGCGCCAGATAATCTCCCCAATTTTTAGCCTTCGACAAGTTGGAGCTGGAATCAATCTTAACAGTAATCTGGATACGAGGATCTCGTTGCTGGCGTGGATTAGAGGTTTGCAGGAGCAACTGAAGCGGTTCTGCATTTGCTTGGCGTCGTACTTCCTGAAGCATAGCCAGCAAGGCTCTCCGGAATCCTGCTGGGTCCAAGCGCATCTCATCAGGAAGTCGAGTCGAAGCAAAGAGCCGCAGTGGGTGTCGACTCTGCTGCGTGTGCTGCCGGGCGACTCCCCGAAAGAATTTCAATAGATTGATCGCTCTGCGCTCAGGTTGATAATCCTGATGGATCTCTTCTAGTTCCTGCTGCTGGGCATCGGTGTCCTCCAGCATTTGCTTGGCCAGTTTTCGACAGTGCTCCAGGGCTTTACAGACCTCTGGATCCGGAATTCTCTCCAGCAGTTGACCGACTTGTTCCTCTAACTGAGAGGCTGGTTTACGCAAAGCCGAGAAGGTCTGTGGTAGAGATCGAGCATGGTAATTGACCGTTGCCCGTTCAGCCTGAAGATCTTGTAGTTGAGCTTCCTGCTTGGCCAGTTGGGCCCGTAATTGTCGTGGGCTAGGGCCATTCGTTTGTTGACGTTGGCTTTCGTAATTGACCAGTTGCTGCCGTAGTGAGTTGAGCTTCTGATTCAACTCGTGGATGATCAGATCTGACTCGTCCGGTAAGGTCTGCGTAGACGCTTCGACTTGTAAAGCAAGCTGGGATCGAGGTATAACTTTGTTTTCTGTACTCTTTTTCGTCTGCACCAGCGATTCCCGTTCTGAGGTCATGACCTCTCCTGTTGCTGCTTAACTGACAACGTATTGCTATCCGTAATGAATTGCGCATGAGTCTCATACCTGTTGCCCCAACCCTTGGTTCGCTCTTTGTTCAGAGTTGGCAGATCTATCGCGCGCATCTCTTTCCTTTGTTGGGACTGACCCTGGTGTTATTGGTTCCAGCGCTGCTGCTCAGCCTGAGCGGAGTGGATCAGGGAGAGAGCGTGGTCTTTTTCCTGCTGATGAGACTGTTGGAAGCAGGGGCAACCCTGGGACTGCTCTCCCTACTGTTCACGGGCGTTTTTCCCACTGGGAAGATTTTACGCCGATTGGGCAGTCGCGCCGTCTTGCGACCTCTGCACGTCGGAATCCTACAATACTTGCTGACAATCCTTGGATTCTATGGATTGATGGCACCGACACCGCTGAACGTTGTATTGGTGACGCTCTGGCTCAGTAGCTTTGTTTTTCTGACCATTGCCCAGCCAGTCTGTGTGATCGAAGAGCTACGGGGACTTCCTGCCTTGGTGCGTAGCTTTCAATTGACGCGTAACCGGTTGAAACGTGCTTTTGGTGTCGTTGTTGTCGCCATGATCCTGCAGTTATTGCTCTTTATCGTGTTGCTCCAACTGTTCCTGCCGGAAATCAATTTCAGTGCCTTGTTGCAAACAGATCCAATGGCAGCGGACGGAGAAGACCTCGTCAAGTTGTTGGGAAGTGCAGAAACCCAAGCTGCCTTGCGCTGGACTCAGTACCTGACTGCATTGATTTTCTATCCCTATGCTTCGATTCTGACCGTACTGTTATACTTTGATTTGGCTCGAGATGAGGCAGTTTGTAGCCAGGACCGTTTACAAGCCTTGGCAGTCCATCACTTCGAAATTCCAGCAGAATATTTTGAAGATCCGGAGAAGAAAGCAGAGGAGACCGCTGACAAAGTGACGATCCGTGAGATTGGAACGGAAGACAAACCGTGAAGATTCATTCTGCAGAATTTCTTACCAGCGCAGCACAGCCCAAGCAATTTCCACATCCAAGCCTTCCAGAAATTGCCTTTGCTGGAAAATCCAACGTGGGCAAATCCACGTTGATCAATTCGTTGCTACAGCGCAACCAATTGGTCAAGACTAGCTCCACGCCAGGTAAGACCCAGCTGATCAATTTTTTCTGTATCAATGAGCTGTTTCATCTGGTCGATCTGCCTGGTTATGGCTACGCGAAGGTGCCCGAAGCAGTGCGTCGTGGTTGGCAGAAAACAATTGAAGCCTATCTTGGAGAGCGCTCCACTCTTCGAGGGGTCGTGCTGATCGTGGATGTTCGCCACAAACCAGGAGAGCATGACCGCCAGATGAAGACTTGGCTGGATCACTACCAGCGGCCTGTCCTGGTTGTGGCCAACAAGATGGATAAGCTCAAGCGGAGCCAGTACCACAGTCATCTTCAGCAAGTTCGAACTACTCTCCAGTTGGAGCAGGACCCCCTACCGCATTCCTCCCTAAACAAGTCTGGGCGCGAATCCATCTGGTCTGCGCTCCGCCAATGGCTTTGAATCAGTACATTCCTGCCAGTTCTTCCTGAAAGCGCTCCTCGACGCGATTGCGCTTCAACTTCAGGGTTGGGGTGATCAGATTGTTGTCCACAGTCCACTCTTCGGTCAGTAGATGGAAGCGCTTGGGCCGCTCATAGTCCTGAAAGTCTGCTGCATATTTACGGAGTTCCTGCTTGTAGAGCTTGAGGATCTCTTCATCCTTGAGCCAGTCTTCCAACGTGCCAGCAATATTGTTGCGAGACGCATGGGTTTTCAGGGCATCGACTTCAACCACGATTAGCGCGACGTTGTAGAGTTTCTGGAAGCCGTAGATCATCACCTGGTTGATGAATGGGCTCAGCTTGAGTGCTTCCTCCACTAGAGCTGGGACACAGTACTTTCCATTTTCCAGCTTGTAGATCTCTTTGACTCGCCCAGTGATCCGAAGAAACCCATCCTCGTCAATATTGCCCACATCTCCAGTGCGAAAGCCTCCTTCCGGTGTGAACACACTCGCGGTTTCTTCTGGCAGATTATGGTAGCCCAGCATCAGGGTTGGGCCATGGATAATGATCTCTCCATCTTGCTCATTGGCCGTGGTCACAGAGCGATCAATCTCAACGCGCACTCCTGGTAGGGGCTTGCCGACGGCTCCTGTCTTCTGAACATCGGGTGCGTTGGCGGAGACAATCGCTTCGGTCAGCCCATATCCCTCAAGGAGGGTGATGCCAATGTTTTGGACAAATTCAATGACCTCTGGATTCAAGGCACTTCCTCCGCTATAAGCCATCCGCAACCGATTACCAAAACGTGCCCGAACCTTGGAGAAGAAGAGCTTGTCGCAAAGTTTGAAGGCCAGTGCTTCCTTGAGGGAGAGTTTCTCACCATGCCGGCGCTTGGCGGAGCAGGTCAATCCATATTGGAACAGGGAGTAAAGCTTGGGCGACTTGTTGTTGATCTGCAGGTGAATCTTTTCATAAATTCGATTGTAAACACGTGGAACCGCAAAGAGCAGGGTCGGTTTGACCTGGCCCAGTTCATCGACTAGTTTGGCGAGATTTTCGTTCATGGCTGCAGACATGCCAAACATCATCAGTCCATGGACCTCGCAAATCTGGCCAAAAATGTGAGCCCAAGGCAAGAAGGCCAGCGTGCGGTCGCCTTTTCGAAAAGGAATGCTCGTCAAACCGGCCTGGACGGTGGAGAGCACTCCACGATGACTGAGCATCACACCCTTGGGATTACCCGTGGTCCCAGACGTGTACATGATTTCTACAAGAGCACCTGTATCCGGGTATTGAGCAGGAACAGGGTGTTGCTGACCCATCTTGCGCAAGCTTTCATAGGTCTGGACTTCCGAACTCTCAGAGTCACGTAGCAGCACAACATGCTTCAGTTCTGGAAGGATTTCGCCCCTCCAGGTCAGTGCCTCGTGATAGAGCTTTTCAGAAGCGACCAGGAGAACCTTGCAATTCGAGTCACGGAGGATGTACTGCCATTCTTCCTTGTGTTGCTGAGGATACATTGGCACGTAGACAGCTCCTGCACTGAAAGTCGCATACGCCATCGTCACCCAGGGAATCATGTTAGCTGAAATGACGCCCACACGGTCCCCTACTCCTACACCAAGTAAGTCCAGTCCTCCTCGTAACTCAGCAACAGTCTCGGCAAAATCTCGAAATGTCATCCAGTTGTAGTCGCCATCGACTGGGGCTCCATACATCGGCAGATCTGCGTATTCTTCGCAGCAGCGATCCATCATTTCTACGACGTTCTGATACATCAATTCCATCTTTTGTCCTCCCAAAGATGTTGAAATTTCGTCACTGCGAGGAGGCTTAATGCCGACGTGGCAGTCCACTTATGGATCGCCGCGCTTTGCTCGCGATGACGCTGTTTGAAGTTTCGTCACTGCGAGGAGGCTTAATGCCGACGTGGCAGTCCACTTATGGATCGCCGCGCTTTGCTCGCGATGACGGTTGGGCACGCAGGCCTTGTTGGCGAATTAGACTGGCAAACACGGTAGTGCCTTGCGGTGGCCAGTAGGACTGCATTCGTTGTCCGGTGATGCCGGGTTGATAGGTAGACCAAAATTTGGACCACCATTGTGATCCATTTTCAGCCAATTCCTGCTGGTTTAGCAGTGTGATAGCACCAGCTTCAGCCAGAGCTGAGGCGTTTAATTCCTGGTGACTGTTCGGTAGAGGAACAAGGATCACATCCTTGCCAAGAATTGCCAACTCGCCAAGAATACCAAGGCCTGCACGGGTAATTATAAGCTGACTTCGGGCTAATAGATCGCCCATGCCCTCGTTGACAAATTCATGTGCCTGGTAGCGCGAACTATTAGCCAGGTCAGCTTTGCTTCCTCGCCCAGTCAGGTGAATCACTTGGAAGTCTTCTTGCCAAGTCGGCAACAGCGGTTGAATGGCTCTGTTCAAGCCAACGGCACCTTGTCCCCCACCAGTGATTAGCAAAACCGGCAGGTCAGGATTCAGCTGAAAGCGCTGGTTGGCTCGTTCGGGATCTCCCTGATAAACCGAGTTGCGTACAACAGGACCAACGTGTTGTCGTTCCGGGATGCGTTGAAAGGCTCTCTCAGAGGCTGGAAAATAATAACCTAGCGCTGAACTGGCTGGAGCCATCAACCGGTTGGCCAGTCCTGGCAAAACATCCATTTGTAGCAACACTTGAGGGATACCCAATGCTCGAGCTGCATAGGCAACAGGTACGCTGACAAAGCTACCAGCAGAGACCACAACGTGAGGCTTGAACTGTAGTAAGTGTTTTAAACCAAGGATTCCACCGGCTAGAATACGAAAGGGATCTGTAAAGTTCTGCCAACTGAAATAGCGGCGTAACTTGCCAGCTGGGATTGCATAGAAGGGGATACCTGCCTCTTCCACCATGGCTCGCTCTGGGCCGCTGGTTGTGCCAAGAAACCGAGATTCGGTTGGGCCCAAGGCTCCCAAAGCCTCGTTCACTGCTAAGAGAGGAGTCGTGGGACCACCTGATCCTCCTCCTGTAAATAAAACACGCAGGGTTGTTGCCATGAAGCGTTTCAGTCCATTACAGATTGGACAGTATGCCACCGGCCTTGCTGCACTTCTGCCAGCAATGGTTTTTCAATCCCTTCGTGATCGCTTGGACCAAATTGTAAAACGGGTCCGCCTAGTTCATCCTGATAGTTGTTCATCGATTCAAGGGCTGACGTCAGCTTTTCAGAATTCAGTTCTGGTCCTGCCAACTGCAGAGCGTGTGTGAGAATACGGGCGTAAAAGTAAGCCATCTGCACGGCGTTGTTTGGGGATTCTCCATATTCAGCCTGGTATTTGGTGAAGAAATCTTTTGCGGCAG
This sequence comes from Deltaproteobacteria bacterium, assembly GCA_011522845.1. Lineage (GTDB taxonomy): Bacteria > SAR324 > SAR324 > SAR324 > NAC60-12 > JCVI-SCAAA005. The sequence continues at coordinate 2,672 of WTIF01000250.1, read as the reverse complement.
GAGAAGTCAATGTTTCAGGATATAGCATTTCAATAGATGCTGTTGCTAGAAAACCTTCGGCTGCTGTTCCTGCACGATCAATCACGATTTGATCGTAAGCTGAGACGTTGCCAGCCATTGGTACATCCCATTGTAGAGATTGCCGAGTTTGCAGGATACGGATAGTATCACCCAAAATGGTTCCCAGTAGAACAACTTCACAGTCAGCTTCCCTCAAGCGAAGTAGGGTGTTGAGAAAGTTTGTTTCTGTTGGGCTGTGTGTCTCCACAGCAGTCAGCGACATCTCCAATTCCTGCAATCCAGCTTCCACCCCATCCAGCATTTCACGGCCATAGTCCGTATTCTGGTGCATCAAGCAGAAACGCTGCAGTTTTTGTTGGTGAAAGTGGCGAACCAAGGCTCGCGCCTGATCGAAGTACGATACGCTGGCTGTAAACTTGAGTGGGTGAAACGGTTCCGACATCAGCCGGGCGCTGGTATATGGAAACAAGTTGGCCACATCGTGCTCTTCCTGTAGTGGCAAGGCAACTTGGTTCATGCTAGTTCCCAAAGCCGCAAGCATGACAAAGACCTGATCGTAAAGTACGAGCTTATTGGCAGCTTGACGAGCTCTCACAACTTGATATTGATGATCCTCGGCGATCAGTCGTAGTTGGCGTCCATGAATGCCTCCTGCCGCATTGACTTCTGCAAAGTGAAAGCGTAAGGCTCTGACAGCTCCTAATCCCCAAGTGGCAGCGGGTCCACTCATTGCCGTATGAGTGCCAATGCGAATCTCGTTTGACGTTACGCCTTGAGTCGCCCAAAGAGAGCTAGGCAGGCAACAGCAGCACCCGAAGATCATCACAATCAGACAAAGCAGTCTGCCGTTTGCTCGCCTAGTTGAAGTAGCGTCGGTAGACTGGTTGTCGATAGCGGAACTGCCACCATAAAATTGGCCACAGGATCCATTCAAGCAGTCTGATAGGGGCATGGTACTCAATTGCATCAATGATTATTGTGTGGTCTTTCTGCTGTTCCAACCGGTGTTCGTGACGCCAGGAGCGCAGAAAAAAGGGTAGCCGCTGACCTTCATCAACAAAGACAATTTTCTCTGTGCTGGTTTGTTGTGAGGTGATCAAGCTGACCCACGATTGCTGTAGAGGCCAGAATCCCAACTCGAGGTGCACTTCATCTCCTTGCTGACACCCATCGAAGCGCAGCAGGCGCACCGGTGGAAATGGAGGATTCAATGCTAGGAAGAGATCTTGGTCAAACTTCTCCCAGACCTCGTTGATGGAACAGGAAACCAGGGTAGAGAAATAGAGACGCATCACTCCGGTCAATCAGGCGTGACGACAAACGGATTACAGAATAGCTGGCCGTTGTGGGAACACAAGGCCTAGTGAGGCTATCCCTGGTTGAGAACGTAGTGCAGAGAAAGTCGTGATTGCTGGAAGAGTTGTTGCCGAAATTCTTGATTGGCCAGTCCCTGGTTGCGCAGTTCTTGTGCGCTTCCTTTCAGGCCTTCAAGATATTCGTGAACCGCGAAGGCTGGAACACGCCTGTTGAGCAGTTGTTCTGTGCCTTCGTACATGGCAATCAGCATCGACTGATGCTCTGCAGCTCCCAAGACGGGTCGCAACGTCTCAGCTTCCCGCTCAAAGCCGTGCCGTAATGAGCGGATATCTTGCAGGGAGATGGGAGCTACCTCGGCCGAGGATTTTTGGAAGTCTAGGGTTTCTGCAAAACTTGCAGGGTTCAAACCAGCCACTTTGAAGTCCATGGGGCCTCCTCCTGGATAGGACGGTCTTGTGACGAGACCAGAATTGTTACGTCAAGCGGACTCAAAAGGCAAACGCTAACCCGATCTGGTAGAACTAATCGATCATGAAGAAGGTTCAGGACCATTACTTTCACAAGGCCCGCAAGGATGGTTACGTTGCCCGCTCAGCGTATAAACTAGAGGAAATTGACCAGCGTCACCAGTTGCTGAAACGTGGTCAGAAGGTGCTTGATTTAGGCTGCGCGCCAGGATCTTGGTTACAGTACACGTCAAGGCGGATTGGGGAGAGTGGACGCTTGCTGGGGATTGATCTGCAAGCTGTGGCGATTAGTCTGCCGCCACAGGTGGAAGTGCTCCAGGCCGATATCTACGAGCTCAATCGTAGTGGTGCTTGGTGGGAGAGCCCTTTCGACGTCATCCTAAGTGACATGGCTCCAAAGACCACAGGTGTTCGCTCTGCCGATGCAGATCGCTCTTATGCACTCAATCAACATGCTTTATGGTTGGCAGAACAACATCTGAGTCCAGGCGGATGCTTGCTGGTCAAGGCTTTTCAGGGAGCACCCTTCCAGCAACTTCAGCAGGAGTTCCGACAAATGTTTACTGAAGTCAAAATCTGTAAGCCGAAAAGTTCTCGGTCGGAGAGCGTAGAAATATTCTTGTTGGGGAAGAAGAAGCAGGAACGCCAAGTGAGGAAAGAGGGCATCTCCCAGAGCTAGGAGATGCCTGACGGCGGGTTATTTTTGTTGAGAAGCCGATTGACGAGCAATGGCCCAGAGTAACTGAGCTTCGTAAGCAGCAGCACGCTTGCGCTCCACCTCATATTCCTCTTCTGTTGCCCGCGAAGAGGATTTACTCAGCAGTTGTTTGAGGTGCTCTGCCGCTTCTTTTTCATCCTGCTCTGCTA
>WTIF01000356.1 GCA_011522845.1 Deltaproteobacteria bacterium | reverse complement strand
CCCAGTTGTTGCGTCGCAGGAACGGGGCTGCAGACCTGTTGCTACTGACTCGGGATCGGAAGGTGACCCGTTTTCTATTCTCCCCAAGCACCATGAAATTCGTAAGCAACAGCAGGCTTGTCCCCGACAACCCATGCATCATGCCCTGGTTCAACCGCGTAAGCGTCACCACCAGAATAAGTCACCTCAGTGCCGTCGTTATGACGACAGGTTACTGTGCCCTCGACAATGACGCCGATGTGCTTGGCTTGACAGCTTTCAGTACCAACAATTGGTTTGATATCCTTTGACCATTTCCAACCAGGTTGCACAGTTAGTTTGATCACTCTTTGACCCCCAACATTCACTGTCTCCACCCGGGCATTGCTTGGAGTGCTGACTTCATCAGCCCCATTGGTAAAGTTCTTCACCTCAATGGATGCCATTGTTTTCCTCAAAAAAAGTTAGAAATTTCATCGATCCTTTTTGCAGGACTATTGCTTCACACAACTTATCTTCTCGCAGGTTTAGAATAACGATGCAATCAAATAGTGATAGAGAACGCCCAACCTTTTCAAATGGGCGATTTTTTTGGGGAGGTGACTGAAAGGGTGTTGAGTTTCAAGGAAGACAGTTAAACCACACCAGCAGCATCACGGATCCATTGAGTCTGTATTGCTGTCAGTGCAGTTCTCTTTGATTATGTAAATTCCATCGTAAAGAGTTGATTGGCGATCACCGCTCTGTCCTCCTGACATGAGGTGGGATGTGTCATATGTCCTAATTGAGACGTCTACAATCCAAGGGTTAATCAAAAACAGGTATGATGACAATTCTGAGCATCCAGAATCCCAGATTTTGGGAAAATTTTGAAAGTGGATTCGAAGGATATGATCAGAGGGGGTAGGTAGGGGCCAATCTCAACCCACCTGCAGCAGGATCGGGCACCTAGTTGACGGGGCAGTGGGGGGTCTGTTCAATGCATCACCAGCAGCACTTCAAGTCACGTTTCATAACAGAAATTAGGGGGACAAAATGAAGACCGTAATAGTACTAGCTGGAGTTTTTCTGCTGGTGTTCTCAGAGAACCTGCTTGCCTGCCACGAATCTGATTTTGATGGGGAAGAACTATTGGTGGGTACATCTTTTTTTGGAGGTCACACTGGTGACAATAAAATGGGAAGGGCTGTTTCTGTAAAAGAAAATTTCAAAATGTTGACCGGAAACATTACTCAAGCGACCACCATTACTTCCAATTACACGATTGATACTTTTGCAACAACTACAAACTGCAACTGGCGTACTGCCAATATCCAGAAGTTCTTCAACGACAGTTTCCAGCAAATCGCAGAGGAGAGTGCCCAAGGATCTGGACAACATCTAGAAGCATTGGCCTCACTGTCTGGATGCAGTGCAGAGCAGTACGGAACCTTTGAAACCGCAATGAATCGCAATCACAGATACGTTTTTGCGGAACAAGACTACGATGGGGCCGTCAACAATTTCTTCAATGTCCTCAATACGGATAAGGATCTGCTGAAGTGCTGGGGTGAGTCCTAGCAGCCAACCCATCTGCAGCTTCATTTAGGACCTAAGAATCTGTTCCTCAAGATCCAACTCTACCCTTTTTCCCCATAGTTCGATCAAGGCTTTAAATACAGGCCCAATCTCCCCATTGTTGATCGGTAGACCGTTGATCTTTGTGACTGGAGCCACGCAATAAGGAGTGCTTGCCAAAAAGGCTTCCTCTGCGTTGATCACGTCATAAACCTGAAAATCCTTTTCTATCCAGTTGATGCCCATTTCAACCGCCAGTTGCCTTAGGAATTGGCTGCTAACTCCCGGCAGAATATTTCTTGAGGTAGGGCTCCAGATCGTTCCTGCTTTGTACATCAAGAAATTAGAGCCACTGGTTTCTGCAACATTTCCTTGTAGATCCAAGCACAGAGAAACAGCTTTGGGATCAACCAGGTGCGTTTCTTTGTCGGCCAACCACCAGTGCATCCGACTTCTGCATTTTATCTTCGGATCAATACATTCTGGAGGAACGTGCCGAATGGATGGAGTCACAACATGTGCGCCTTCGGTGTAAAAATGACGCCAAATGGAAAAGGGTAGGGGAAAGGTATGAATACAGAAAGTGGGTCTCATTTCCTTATTCTGGCCTGCAGCACCAGCGTATGCTCTAAATTCGCCTGGGGAAATAAATTGAATGCACCCAAGCTCTTGACCTGGTCTTAGAAACTGAGAGTTATGCTTGACCAACTCTTCGATAATCTTTTGGGTTTCCGATTTTGATTCAGCAGGTTCAATCCTCGCAAATTTGCAGGATCGGTAAAATCTTTCGATATGTTGATCTAGTTGAAAGATTTGATGGTTAAATGTTCTTTCCATATCAGTCAGGGTCGCCCCCAATACAACTGCTGCATCGTAAATAGCAATGCTGGCTTGATTGGCAGGAATCAGTTGTCCGTTTAAATAGACGAGTTCTTCTTGGCTCATTCAGATTGCCTGATGATGGTTGTTGGCAGTCAGACGAAAAATGGAATTTGAACAGTATGTGCGTGAAAGCCGATGAATTAGCTCATTGGCAG
>WTIF01000393.1 GCA_011522845.1 Deltaproteobacteria bacterium | reverse complement strand
AGGATTCTTAGCCGCCTCATACAAATCATCGTAGCTGGAGAGCTTGGAGACATCCAGATTCTGGAGAAGCCCTTTACGAGCCAAGGCCAGTGCGTCATGAGATGAAATCACAGCCATGTCAATTACGGGATTGGCCGCATTGGCTTCGATTTTCGCCATCCGCTCGACGCTGTTGCCGGTTTCGATCACCAGTTCGCAGTCACAAATCGCTTCAAACGGATCATAAAGCGCTTTTTTGTAGGCATCTTGAGCAAAAGAATAGACAGAGATGGTCAATTTTTTATCTGCTGCGACGGCTGACTGCACGGTGAGAACCGCACCAATTACTGCGAAAATGAGATATTTCATCCAACTCTCCTTAGGATGTTGCCAGGACTGGAAAATCGCCCTGAAAGAATAGTGTAGGAGGCTCCCTCGCCTCCAATAATCACAAGGTTCGGTATTTCACACCGGTATTTCCCCCAATTTTGGAGAATTTGGGTGTGCAGTACACAAGAAAATCAGCATTGGTCAAGGGAATTTTTGAAGAGATGTTAAGTGAATGGGGATTTAGTTTGCTTTGCCTAGTTAATCCATTTGAGCTTTCAGCAGTATGTAGATTGAGCAATTTTCAAAGACTATTGAGATGGCTTCAGTCGAAAAACAAGCTTTGAGAAATCTGATGAGAAATCACACCAAATCAATTTGCTTTAAAAAATTCAGGTTCCTTTTAGCAGAAGTGAAAGCTTGATCCGTTGTTGCTCTCGGCATGTCCTGCTCGATTACACCAATGCCTTTGAAGTTGATGGTTTCAAGAACAGTCTTCAGTTCTCGAAAATCAATAATTCCGTCTTCCAAGTCACACATCACATCCAGATCAAATGCCTGGTCTGAATCAAGGTTCTCCTCAAAAACTCGTTTTTTGATTTTCCCATCAACATTTTTGAAGTGCAGGTAAGCAATACGCTCATGGTACTTAAGCAGAAAATCCAACGCTGAGCGGTCGCCTGCTTCTGGACTTCCATTGGAATAAGCGTGATGGCCTGTATCAAAACATAGATCGATCCCGGTTGCCTCCATCAAATTTTGGATCTCATTTTCATATTCGTAGAGAGATTTGATATGCGGATGAAAAACGGTTTTGATGCCGTGTTCTTGGAAGGTGAAGGCGGCCATTTCACGGATAATCTGCAAATATCGTTTTGATTGGTAAGGAGTCAAATCTGATTTTTTTTCACCGAATCTCCCAACATCCGATTCATCCATTGTCACAAGATACTTAGCATTCATCTGAACCAGCAGCGTACACAACGAATTTAACTCTTCCCGAATACTATCTAAATTGCTGATTTGAGCGAAGGCATAACAGGCAGTTCCTGCACAAACTGACAGTGACCTCATCTCAAGTTCGGTTGACAATTCCTGATAGTTTGCTGGTAGATAGCCAATTGGGCCTAGTTCCAGAGCTTGATATCCGGCGGAAGCAGCCTGATCCAAAAAAGTGTGCCATGGTGTTCCTGATGGAGTTCCATCAGGATACCAGACTCCCCAAGAACAAGGGGCGGTAGCAATAGTTACTTTCATACTGATTCCGATTTCTTTAAGGTTTCGATGATTTTCTGGAATAGTTCCAGGTCTTCAAGCGAGTCCTGTAAACTTGTTTTTGGTTTACGACTGACAGCAATACAGTCATGAAACTCACAGATTTCATTGACGAAAGGATCCTTGTAATCAGGACCATAGATGGTGGTCTGAGCGTTCCCCTCAGCATACTCAGAAAGTTCTAATGTGGAAGATTGATGTCGAACATAGGGAGTCTCATAGTTTATTTTAAGTCGCCGATCTCTCTGATAGATCTCGATGGTTGCGTCAAATTGAACGATTTCCTGATTGTTCACTAACTCATAGGTTGCAAGAAATCCATCGTATTCTAGGACGATGATTAGTAGCTCTCCTTGATGAGATGCCGCTGCAGCCTTGACCTTAATTGGGGATCCGAATAGCTCACGGACAGCAGACAAACTATGACAACCAAGGCCGGTTAACATTTGATAAGCGGTCCTAAGTTCTGCAGTTGTTTCTGGACCGAGAGCGTTATCAAGTTGTTGGTTGCGCTTCTTCTTGGATTCTTCGATTAAATCCGAGGGGATATCAACAGGTGAAAAGATCGGCCTTGTTTGACTCACAAAAAATGGGCCTTCACAAATAATGTCTCGGAATCTGAGATATTCGGTTTTCTTAGGGCTCACTCGCATCAGTTCCTTAGCCTTGAGGAACGATCCAGCGTAGCGACGCATGTAGCCAACCATTGTAATTTGATTTGGAAAACTTTGTTCTAATTGAACCAGTTCTCTTAGTTGCTGAATGTTCAGGGTAGCAGGTTTCTCAACGAAGACATGTTTTCTAAATTTGATGGCTTCCTGCACAAATTCAAAGTGATGTTGATCTGGTGACAGCACAAATACAGCATCAATCTCAGGATCCTGAATGATACCAGTTGGAGAAAGGTAACTATTTAAAATGTTATATTTATTTACAATAAACTCATTCAATGATGGTGAGATGTCCGCAACAGCTTTGATCCGATACTTATCGTTTAGATCC
>WTIF01000138.1 GCA_011522845.1 Deltaproteobacteria bacterium | reverse complement strand
CTCATTATGCACATCGATCAACTTGTGAGAATTGAAGGTAATGACGGCCAAATCATTATCAAGCCGCTGAAAGATCCTCAGCCAAGGCTTGAACAGCGTCTAGAACCGTTTGACACACGTCCACACGTTTGTGCGATGCCCTCTAAAAACGCTCAAGAAATTATTTGATGACAGGCCCCAGATCAAAATTCGCTACTAAATTTCAGATGAGGTGGTCAGCTGCCAGGGTCGGTTTTTTTCAACGAGAGTGAGGGAAGAAACGTCCTAACTCAAAAGCGCTGTCGAAATTTACGTTCCAGTTCAGCAGTGGGTAAGGAAAACCAGAGGGGAGATCCGTCAAGGGAGCGGTTGTCGAGATCTAGCTGTTCAAGTTGGGCCAGTAACGACTGCTGATCGCTTGCGGTAAGCAGTTGCGTTTCCGGGAGAGCTGCTTGTGTGGCCAAGACACTCCAGAGATCCTGCTGAAGTGCGTCTGGACGACTACGTTTGCCGAAGAGGGCGCTGCGATTAAGCATCTCTCGCAGAAAGGCTTCTGCCTGAGACAAGGCCAGTAGACTTGGTTGCTGTTGCAGGGCAAAGGTCTTTCCTCCAAAAGGTTCCCAGACAAACCCACCTTGACGCATCAACGCTTCCAATCCTGCCAACAATGTTGCTTCTTGAGGTGCCAGGTGCAGCAGCAGCGGAGTACTTCGCTCAGAAATTTCGATATTTCCAGCCAGGAAGTCACTCCGGTAGCGTTCATAAAGTAACCGCTCGTGAACACGTCGGCTGTGAAAAAGTATCAATCCATCTACATCCGTAGCCAGTAGATAACAACCCAATACTTGTCCATGCGATTTCCATCGAGTTGGAGTTGTTGGTGTAGGCCACAACTGAAGGTTCTCAACGATAACCGGATCACCTATAGTTTCGGCTTTGGCAGGGGCTTCTGCTTGTGTTGGTGATGAGAGAGCAGTTGTGGCAACAGGAGCAGCTTCTGGTTTGGGGTTATTATTTTTGGTAGGTGTGGGAAGGGTTGGATTGTGCTTGGCTCGGGCTGGTCGCTCCTTAGCAACTCGTTGCACAGAGGATTGTTCCTGAACCTGTTGTTGCAACGGCAGTTCATCTACGAGTGGCAATTCTGTCTGAGGATCCCGTGGTCGAGGTGTCGCCTTTCCTTCCCGACCAAACAAGCGCAGCTTGGTCTGCTGCTTAAGGCTTCTGCTCAGCTGATCCTGAAGGATCGTATGCACAACCTGGCTGTTGCGTAGTCGAATCTCTGTTTTTGCAGGATGGACATTGACGTCCAACTCACCCGGATCAAGATGCAGTGAAAGAAAAAATGCTGGATGCTGTGATTTGCTTAGGAAGTTGCCATAACCTTGGTAGATTGCCCGCTGTACTGCTGGACATCGTACAGAGCGGTCATTGACAAACAGGTATTGCCAACGCTTGCTGGTTCGTACTTTCTCTGGGATGGAGAGCCAGCCTTGGTAATTTAGGTAATTTTCTCGATGTGAGACTTCCTGCAAGCTATCTCGAAACTCTTCACCAAAGAGTTGAAAAATTCGCTCTTCCAGGCTGTTGGCTGGTCCCAGGTTGAGCAACAGTTGTTGGTTATGAACAAGTTTGAACTGACGTTGCGGGTAGGCCAGCGCCTGATTGGTCAATCCCTGCTGAATGTGCTGTAACTCCGTGGTGGTTGTCTTCAGAAACTTCAGCCGAGCCGGTGTGTTGAAGAACAGTCGCTCGATCTTGATGCGCGTTCCTTGCGGAAATCCTACCTTGCCGATTTCATCCAGTTGTCCCCCCTGCATCAGCAGACGTGTCCCGCTCTCCTGATCATCAGGACAAGTCAGCAACTCAAAGTGGGAGACTGCGGCAATGGAAGCCAAAGCTTCTCCGCGAAAGCCAAGCGTACCAATGCGGAACAAGTCTTCGTCTGAATAAATCTTACTAGTGGCGTGACGTTCCACGGCAAAGCGGGCATCGGTCTCATTCATCCCGCAGCCGTTGTCGAGCACCTGAATCAGGTCTTTGCCTCCATTCTTGACAGTCACCTGAATCTGGGTAGCTCCAGCATCCAACGCATTTTCTACCAACTCCTTGACCACAGAAGCTGGCCGCTCAACCACTTCCCCTGCTGCAATCTTGTTGATCAGCGATTCAGGGAGAATGCGGACTTTCTGATTGAGAAAAGAGGAGGTCATAGCAAACAGTGAGTCAAAAAGAGAGGAAGAAAAACTACGAGTGGGACAAAGCAGGGAGAGATTTGGGCGAGAGGGAGTCCCGCCCAGGAATAGGGTCAGTCCACCAACACGACGACGCGGGCTTCTCTCAGGAAGTTGAGATTGGCCGCCAGTTGGCGAATGCGAGCTGCGTCCTGATCAGCCAGGACAATGTCTGTTTTGTTTTTGCCAGCGACCCCGACAGCTTTGACTGTCAGTGGATTGCCTGCCACTCGGTCGTTGGCTTCGGCCTGTTCCAGATCCTTGACGTAACCGGCCATTCCGTGCTTGAGAACAAATTCCTGTTCCACATAGGCTGAACCATAGAGTTCATTCCCAGCTTCATCAAAAACCCGTGGTGACATTGCTGGTTGAGCTCCGGTTCCTCGCGCATCGATGATCAGGCCAGTGTAAACTCGCCCCATATCGATTGGAGCGCCTGATCGGGAGTTGGAAGAGAGTTCTACTGGTGGAGCAATTTCCACTGGGATCTGGAAGAGAGCTTGTTGCGGAACCACCTGTTGAAGTCGGGCTTCCATGCGGACACGAACGCTGCCGTCAGAGAAGTAGCGTGGTGCACCAACAGGGCGTAAGCCGTAGATCATACCCTGAACATTGGAGCGGATTTGATCATCGGTCAACATCGCGTCTTGTAGCGTGGTATTGGAGCTGACATTGATGCCTTTGATCATCTCCAGAATGTTACGAGCTGCATCCATCCGGGCTGCTCGTTGGGCACTAGCGTTTTGTTGAGCAGAGGTTCCTGCTTTCTTTGCAGGTACGCCTAGGCCATCGGCAATGACGAGTCCTTGGTTCCAATCAACACAGGCCGAGTTTCCATCTTGCAGACAACGGTCATCTATCGAAACGCCCCAGGCTGTGCTGGCCAGCAACAGTCCCAGGCACGCGCTGATCCATGTCTTCATCTTGTCTCCTGGCTGAAATCGGTAGGTAGCAGCGGCCCAATCCGGCCGCTAGGAAAGAGTGGGCGAATGCAGCTTTTGTGCGAATCGCCTATACGTCCTTGATGCTTAGCTGCAGCTTACCCCGTTTGTCAAGACCCATGGCTTTTACTTTGACAGTATCGCCTTCACGAACGACGTCCGTGACCGCACGAACACGGCCTTCCGCCAAGTTGGAGATGTGCACCAACCCTTCCGTTCCAGGGAAGACTTCTACAAAAGCTCCGAAGTCAACCACCCGCTTGACAATCCCGTCATAAACAGTGCCGATTTCCACAGTGCGTGTCAGATCTCGAACAATTTCCAAGGCCGCATCCACCGCCTTGTGATCTCCGGATGCAATGGAGACCAAACCGTCGTCAGAGATGTTGATCTTCACCCCAGTTCGCTCGACGATGCTCTTGATCATCTTTCCACCAGGACCAATAACGATGGAGATCTTGTCGGGTGGAATCTTGTGAGTGATGAAGCGCGGCGCATAGCTGGAAAGTCCGGCACGAGACTGCTCCAAGGTGTCTCCCATGATCTTGAGAATGTGCAGTCGACCTTCACAAGCTTGCTCCAGTGATGCCTTGACAATCTCGCGGGTAAGTCCCTTGATCTTGATGTCCATCTGCAATGCGGTGATGCCTGTGGTAGTTCCAACAACCTTGAAGTCCATGTCACCTAGGTGGTCTTCATCACCCAGAATATCTGAGAGAATGCTGGTCTGTCCGTCGTCATAGATCAGCCCCATGGCGATACCGGCAGCCGCTGCCTTGAGAGGAATGCCTGCATCCATCATTGCGAGGGAACCAGAGCAAACCGTTGCCATTGAGGAAGAGCCATTGGATTCTAGTACTTCAGAGACTAGACGAATGGTGTAAGGAAACTCTTCTCTGGTTGGAAGTAGATGGCTGAGGCCACGCTCGGCAAGGTGTCCATGGCCGATTTCACGACGTCCAGGACCTCTGGGTGGTCGAGCTTCGCCGACACAGAAACTTGGAAAATTGTAGTGCAGCATGAAGTTTTTGTAGCTCACCCCATGCAGCGAATCGATGAGTTGCTCATCTTCTTTCGTGCCGAGAGTGACTACACCCAACGCCTGGGTTTCTCCACGTGTGAAGAGCGCAGAGCCATGGGCTCTTGGTAGAATTCGTGCCTCACAATCAATCTGGCGGATATCTTTTGGGCCTCGTCCATCAATGCGAATCTGATCCTTTAGGATACGCTCTCGCATGACTTTTTTCTTGACCGAACCGATCACGCTCTTGGCTTGTCCAACAGCATCACTGCTAGGCTCACTGCCTTCGGGAAAGACCTCGGCAAGCACTTCATCAACAACGGCATCCAGTCGCTGATAACGCTCCTGCTTCTCTGTGATCTGCAGGGCCTCCACTAGCTTAGGCTGGCTGGCAGCGGTCACCTTGGTGCGCAACTCCTCATCAATTTCTGGTATGGCGACTTCGCGTTTGGGTTTGCCACAGCGCTGCATCAACTCTTCCTGGATCTGAATGATCGGCTGGATCTGTTCCTGACCAAACCAGAGAGCGTCCAGCATGACTTCTTCACTCACCTCTTTTGCCTCCCCTTCTACCATCAGGATAGCGTCTTTTGAAGCCGCCATGATGATGTTCAACTCGCTTTCTTCCAATTCAGTTGCAGTCGGGTTGACAACAAATTCACCATTGATGCGTCCGACTCGGATGCCTCCAATCGGTTGATAGAAGGGAATATCTGAAACGCAGAGTGCTGCCGAAGCGCCAATCATGGCTGCGATATCGGGGGCATTGTCCTGATCGGAGCTGAGTACAGTGGCCATGATCAGGGTTTCTGCCAGATAGTTTTCATCGAAGGATGGGCGTAGAGGACGATCAATGAGTCGAGAAGTTAAGGTCTCTGATTCGGAGAGGCGGCCTTCACGCTTGAAGAAGCCACCGGGAATACGCCCAGCAGCGTACGCTTTTTCAACGTAGTGAACCGATAGGGGGAAAAAGTCCGCACCAACACCGCTACCTTTGTCGGCAGTGGCGGCGACTAATACAACAGTATCGCCATAGCGGACCAAGATGGAGCCGTTGGCTTGTTTAGCGAGTTTTCCTGTCTCGAGTGTAAGAGTGGCCTTACCGAAGGCCGTAGATACGGTTTCCATAAATTCTCCTGATTTTTCAATATACTAGGGATCGAAAGAGAGACCAATCGCAGTGCATCGTGGAAAGGTAGCCTTGGGACGAACAACCAGACGAAGGTTGGAGAGGATGTTGCGTCGGAATGATGGCTGTTAAGCAGGCAGCGAATGGAATCAAGAATTGCAGGTTGTTTCCTGAGAGGGGATTGGCGGAAGAACGAACCCTTTGTGGGTTCGTTCTAGCAGGTGGCTGTTTATCTGCGGATGCCCAGCTTTTTGATAATTTCCTGGTAGCGATCCACGTTTTCCGCCTTGAGGTAGTTAAGAAAATTGCGCCGTCGACCGACGAGGCGCAACAGCCCACGGCGAGAGTGAAAGTCCTTTGGTTGCTGCTTGAAATGCTCAGTCAGGTAGACGATTCGGGCTGTCAGCAGGGCAATCTGAACTTCTGTTGAGCCACTGTCGTGCTCATTCTTGCCATAGGTACGAATCAATTCATTTTTCTGTTCCTTGGTCAACATGCAGGGATACTCCTCAGATCAATACTTTATTCGGTTGAAAACAGGGGCCTCGCTCTCCCAGATGCAGAGAACCAAGTGCCCAGAGTTCTTGTTCATCACCAGCCTGATACCAGGCTTCAGTGGTATGGTCCTTGGGAACGGCTGATTCTGAAGTTAGGCTCAGCGGGACGGTTTGTCCTTGTCGAATACGTTCCCGATCTTCCAGAGGCAGGCGCAATGCGGGAAAATCGCTCAGCACTTTGGAAGAATCCATCCATGGGTTAACTTCCTGAGCCAGTTGCTCAGGAGTTTTGGCTTCCTCGATCACGAATCGAGAGCCACATCGCAGACGGCGCAGGGCAGATAGATGGGCGCCAACACATAGATCCTGGCCCAATTGCTCAGCTAGTGAGCGAATATAAGTGCCCTTCGAACAATGCACGGTGATCTCTGCTTCTGGCGACACAAAGCGTTCCAGCTTCAATTGCTCCAGAAAGACTCGCCGCATCGGTAACTCTGGTGCTTCTCCTCGACGGGCCAGTCGATAGGCCGGTGTACCCTGAAGCTTGACCGCTGAGTGGACTGGGGTCTGTTGATCTTGCCACCCCAAGTGCCTCTGCAGCCACTCGTTCACCATCGTTTCGTTCACGGAACTTGGATCCCGTTCAGCCAGTATCTGGCCTTCTGCGTCAAAAGTATCAGTGCGAATGCCAAAACGAACTGTCGCACGATACACCTTGTCCTGTTCGTTGAACAGGGAAATCAATTTGGTCGCCTTACCCAAGAAAACCGGGAGTACTCCAGTCGCTAATGGATCCAGAGTGCCCAAGTGTCCGGCTTTTTTCTCCTGAAACTGACGACGGGCCCAGCGAATTACATCAAAAGAAGTCCAGCCACGGGGCTTGTCAATGTTCAGAATCCTCAGCACGGTCTGTCTTCTTTACCTTCTGCAGTGCCTGATCGATCTCCATGCTATAGTCGAATCCAGCATCATAGAGAAAGCGTAACTTGGGAGTCAGTCGAGTTTGCAGCACTTTGCCCAGGCAACGGCTGAAGAATCCAGCAGCGCGGTTGAGCGAGGTGACAACTTCTTCTACTTGCTCACTCGGGAAAAAACTAACGTATACAGTGGCAAAAGAGTTGTCTCGGGCGGCTTCAACTCGGCTGATGGTCACCAATCGAAAGCGTGGGTCCTTGCTTTCCCGTAACAGGACCTCTGCCAGCTTTCGTTGCAGTAGCACATTGTTCGGCTCTGCTGATTTGTTGCCACGCATCTAGAGAGTCGCTGCTTCTTCGACTTCGATGAAGGCTTCGATGACATCGCCTTGCTGGACATCCTGAAAGTCCAGAACGATTCCACATTCGTAATTCTGAGCGACTTCACGAACGTCATCCTTGAAGCGTTTCAAGGAAACAACGTGTCCCTTGTGAATTTCTGCCTCATCGCGCAGGACACGAGCCTTGCAGTTTCGTACAACCTTACCTTCTGTGACCAAACAGCCAAAAATATTACCGATGCGATTGGCGTTGAAGATTTGATCCACACGGCAACGACCGATCACTTCTTCACGTATCTCTGGAGCGAGCATGCCTTGCAAGGCAGCACGGACATCGTCGATAGCGTTGTAGATTACATCATAGAGGCGTAGATCGACACCCTCACGGGCCAGTGTCTCACGAGCCTTTGCGTCTGCCTGAACATTGAAGGCAATGATGATCGCATTTGAGGCAGATGCCAGCACAACGTCTGTTTCTGTGACGTTGCCAAGACCTGTGTGCAGAAAGCGCACGGAGATCTTTTCATTGCCCAGTTGCGAGAGAGAGTTGCGCAGAGCCTCGACAGAACCTTGAACGTCTGCCTTCAGCAGTAGGTTGAGTTCCAGACTGCCAGCCTCTTCCAGTTGACTGAAAATGTTTTCCAGATTCGTTTTCTGCTGCTGAGAAACATTGGCCTCCCGTTGATTTTCCAAACGTTGCTGCACCAGTTGTCGGGCAGTACGTTCATCGTCCATTACGATGAAGGTTTCCCCGGTGGTCGGCACGTCATCAAAGCCGGTAATTTCTACTGGAACAGCGGGAGTCGCTTCTTGAATCGATTGACCATGATCATTGAACATCGCTCGGACCCGTCCGCAGGTGGTTCCAACCAAGAAGAAATCTCCGATACGCAGTATTCCTCGCTGGATGAGCACAGTTCCCACCGCTCCCTTGCCGCGGCTGATCTTAGACTCGATAATGGCTCCACGGGCTGGGCCGTCATAAAAGGCTTTCAACTCCAGTACTTCTGCTTGCAGCAGCACCATCTCCAATAAGTTGTCGATGCCATCCCCGGTTTTGGCAGAGACTGGAACCATGATCGTGTCCCCGCCCAATCCTTCGGAGACGAGATTATGCTCTAGCAACTCTTGCTCAATACGCTGCGGACTGGAGTCTGGCTTATCCACCTTGTTGACAGCAACAATGAGAGGGACTTCAGCTGCTCGTGCGTGATTGATCGCTTCAATGGTTTGTGGCTGCACTCGGTCATCAGCGGCGACCACAAGAATCACGATGTCCGTAATGTTTGCTCCTCTGGCACGCATGGCCGTGAAGGCTTCGTGACCGGGAGTATCAAGGAAAGTGATGTTGTGGTCATTATGGCGAACGTGGTAGGCCCCAATGTGTTGGGTAATGCCTCCAGCTTCCCCCTCGGTAACTTTCGCTGAGCGAATCTTGTCCAGCAGGGAGGTCTTACCATGATCGACATGGCCCATGATGGTAACGATCGGAGCTCGCCCCCGTTCATCAGTGCCATCAGCCACTTCAAAGACCTGCTCTTCAAGATTGGTGGTCTCCTGTTCCACTTCTACATCGAATTCAGCAGCAATCAGCGCAGCAGTTTCTCCTGGAATGCTTTGGTTGATGGAAGCCATGACTCCGTTTTCCATCAGGCGCTTGAGAATCTCTGTTACCTTGATCCCAATTAGACTAGCAAGGTCTGCAACGGTGATGGCATTGCCGATCTTGATGCTTTTCTTGCGAGGGTTGAAGACATGCTTGGCCGTTTCTGTCTGTTCACGAACACGACGCTCTCTGCGTCGCTCGCTCTTGCGCTGCTTGCGCCGGGGCTGGTCGTCATCCTCGTTGTAGTTAACAGCGATAGGCTCGTTATTTTCTCTCCGCTGTCTTCGTTGTAGTGCCTCATTCTCCGATTCATCACGGCGATGATGGCGAGCTTTGCTGCCCTTTTTCTCAGACTTGCGCTCTCGCTGCTTGCGCTCTTCTTCTTCTCTGCTAGGGGGGGTAGGCCGACTGGCAGGCTCTGAGGACGGGGGAGGTTGTGGTGGAGCTACCTCTGCAACAATTTCTGCTTCCTGAGGTGCTGGTTTAGGTTCAGGCTCTGCTACCCTTTCTTCGGTCACTTCTTTTGCAGGAGTTTCAACTGATGGAGCTTCCACTGTAGTTTCTACAGGAGCTTCTTCAGGTTCAGTCACTTCTTGCTGGACCTCAACAACGGGCGCAGGTGATGGAGGTGGCGTCTCTTGCCGGTCACCACTGACCCGAATGATATTTTCTTCTTGTACTTCTTCGGATCGTCGTCTTCGGATCCGTCTTGGGCGTTTGCCTCCAATCAGTGTGTCACTGTCGAGTTCGAGAGTTCCCTCTGGATTTGTATCTTCACGGCGTGTGGAGATAATTTGTGCCGGACTTTCTTTAGCAGGGCGACTTGGCGGTGGACTGGCAGGACTACCGATCTTCTTACGAATGATCGCAATCTGCTCTTCAGAGAGCGCATTAAAGTTACTGGAAACAGGGATTCCGAGTTTGCGGATTCGCTGTAGCAGTTGCTTGGCTGGCAGATTCATTTCTTTGGCCAGCTCAAACACACGCATATTGGACATAGGATTTTGGACTTCTTGGGGTTTCAGGAGGGTTTCTCCTCAGTAGTTTCTGACGGATCTGCTGTTTGTGCAGATGTGTCCGGTTCTTTGTCGGATTCGGTTGGTTCAGTAACCGTTGCTGCTGTTTCAGTTTCTTCTATTGCAGGATCAGCCGATACAGCCTCTGTTTCAACCTCTTCCCCTGGTGAATCTTCTGATTTAGTTGCTGCTACATCTTCATTCCTGCGAGCTGCTGCTTCAGCAGCAGGAGTTCCCGCAGCATGCAAACCACTGGTGATGCCGGTGTAGAGCAGTTCTCGCTCTTCCTTGCCTCGTTCCAATTCACGAGTTAGTTGTTCTTCAATACTGGGTGCTTCCTCTTCATCGACAGAAATATTGATCTTGTAGCCGACAAGTCGAGAAGCCAGACGAACATTCTGTCCTTTGCTGCCGATGGCCAGGGAGAGTTGATCCTGCTTGACAATCACGTCAATCTCTCCGGCTTCCTCATCAATTACCAATTCATCAATCACTGCGGGTGCTAGTGCGTTAGTCGTGTAGACGGCCACGTCTTCATTCCAGCGGACGATGTCGATTTTCTCTCCGTAGAGTTCGTTGACGATGTTCTGCACACGGCTGCCACGAATGCCTACACAGGAGCCAACGGGATCGACGTCTGGATCTGTGCTGTAGACAGAAATCTTGGCACGCTTTCCAGGCTCTCGGGCTGCGCTGACGATTTTGACAATACCATCGTAAATTTCTGGCACTTCCATTTCGAAGAGCTTGATCAACAGTCCAGGATG
>WTIF01000289.1 GCA_011522845.1 Deltaproteobacteria bacterium | reverse complement strand
CAGGAGGAATCTCCAAGAGTTCGTCAAGCCTACCGGGATGCTTTGAATGCGCTGCGAAGTGGCAATGCTCTCCAAAGTAGAAATGCGCTGATGATTTGGCTTCGCTCGTGGCATCCTTCGCCCAAACCTAGCTGGACTGATCTCTGCGGCGAATTTCCCGATGCGCAAGCCCTTTTGAAAGACTTGGACCGTTACTGTTATGGAAAAGATTCTCGCCACTGGGATCCCTCAGGTTTGCTAAACTGGCTCTGTGAGCTTCCAGCAAATCCCACAAAACAAGAACCGCTTAGCACACCTGAATCTGAACGCCTTTGGTGGCGTAAGTCCGCATGAACAGCGCTCTACTGTTCAGTGGATTCGTTGGATTACTCGTTCTACAACGCTTTTGGGAACTCAAGCGGAGCCAGCAAAACATCAAAATTTTGCTGGAAAGTGGGGGTGAGGAGTTTTTTCCGAGACATTATCCAGTGATGGTTGCTCTGCATAGTGGCTGGATCCTATCGATGCTCTTGGAAGTTTGGACCCTGGAGAGGGAATTTTCATGGCAACTCGCTGGGCCATCAATGATTCTTGTCATCATCGGTCAAAGCCTTCGCTATCATGCCATTTTGACTTTAGGAACGCATTGGAACACTAAAATTGTTCTGGTACCTGGAAAAGCAGCTCTTCGTAGTGGCCTCTATCGCTACTTTCGTCATCCCAATTACCTCGGTGTAGTCCTGGAAATCGCTTTTTTCCCTTTGCTGCATTCTGCAATCTGGACCGCCATCTTCTTCTCGATTGCCAATGCCATTCTTCTCGCTCATCGAATTCGTTGTGAAGAAAAAGCCTTGACGGACCATTGCGCTTATCAACAGGTCTTCGAAGATTGATTTTATGTGTTCCAGTTGCTGTAACCGTCGAAAATTGCTGAAGAGAAGCCTTCAAGCTATCTCACTCTTAGCATTGGGTTCTTGCCAGAAAAGTAGTTCTTTGGTCTCACCAATCGATCTGAGGGCTCAGGAATCTTCCAAAATACAAGCGGACACTCTGCAAGTTCTGGCTGTACGTGGAATAGCACAGACACAAAAGCTACTGAAGGTTGGTGATCAGGTGTTCAGTGGTGAGGTCGTCGAATTGGATAAGGACAGTGAGGTGATTCTGGGGGCCCCCGACCAAAGTGCCTTCCAACTAAACAGCTACGCTAAAGTACAGCCGATTCTTGAGAAGGAAGGTGGACAAATCAACTTAGAAAGGGGAAGTGTTACAGTTGCCATCACTCAGAAAAGAAATCGAAAGTACCAACTTCGAATGCCTGCGCTTCAGGTAGGTGTGAGGGGAACGGTATTCCATGCAGAAGCTGATTGGCTTGGTGAACCTGATCAATCGTACTTTTGTCTGTGTTACGGGCAGGCTGATTTACAAGGGGATAATGGGGAAAAACTCTTGCCTCTATCAGCAAGATACCACACTGCAGTAGTCGGCAGGGTTGATGAGGATAATACAGTAATTCAGCCTTTGGACTTAGTCGCCAATCATGATGATCCAGGTATCAAGCGGATCATCGAATTGGGCAACGTACCTCATGAAATGAGCTGGTTACGTTTGTAGTCAAAATGTTTTATGACGGACTGAATTTCGCCCAAATGGCTGCTGTTGAGTGATGCAATGGATTCCTCCACCACCATGAATCAGGTTCGAGATAGGAACCTGTATGATTCTTCGATGTGCAAATAAACTTTTTAATTGCTCGACAGCAGCCTCATCTTCTGTTGGGTATCCGAATGCTGGACAGATCACCGCACCATTGGCTAGATAGAAATTCAAATAGGATTGACTCAGCCGATCTCCATTCCTTCGAAAGGCTGCAGGCGGCTGATTAATCGTAAAGACCTCTAGCGAACGCCCTTGTGCGTCCGTTGCCAACCGAAGACGCCGCAAGTTGTCTTTGAGAGGTTCATAGTTTGGATCGAGCGAATCTTCGCAGTTCAGAGCCAAAACGACCCTTTCTTTGACAAAGCAAGCAAGATTATCTACATGACCATTGGTTTCATCATCTTGCAGTCCCTCGCCCAGCCAGATGGTCCTAGAAATCCCTAGAAACTCCGATAGCAATCCTTCAATTTCCAGCTGGGTCTTCCTAGAATTTCGGCTCAATAAGCACTGTTCCGTGGTAAGTAAAGTCCCGTTCCCGTCTACATGAATGCTGCCTCCCTCCAAAACCAAGGGAGCAATCAAACGGGGAATTTCCTCACTCTCCAGAATCCGTTTTGCCAAAGTTTGATCATTGTTGAATTCGGGATCTGAAACAGGTGAACCATCTTCTTGAAGAGGAAGACTTCCGTAGGCATTGAAGTACCAATCAACTCCCGCCAATTCATAGAGTTTGTTTAAGACAAAGCTAGGTCCAGAATCCCTCGTCCAAGAGTCACTTAGTTCAAATTTGACAAGGTTCACTGCAGGACCACAAAGTTGAGTGGCTTCCTTAAAGTCTGTTCCTCTCACGAGTAATTTGACTCTTTCAGCACTGGCAATACTCCGCGCAACTGCTGCTACCTCTCTCTTTGCTTCTTCAAACCTACCATGAAACGTTGCCTCTCTGCATGGCCAAGCGATCCAACAACATTGATGTAGGGCCCATTCAGCAGGCATGCGCCAACTGTGTTCTAGTTTCATTTGAAGAAATTGATTATGAGTGAAGGAGGAGAAGCAGGAGTTCCAGTTCTGGAGATCGCAGACGCAAGTTGAGTCAGATCTCTGCTGGCCACTCACTAAGATGGTAATCTGCTGTCAGTAACCTTAGCTCACGAGGGTTGTTAAATTCAGCGACTGCAACAGTGGTTACCCCAGCCATGTTGCCTGCGAGCACATCAATCGAAGCATTCCCAAAGAACACGGCTTCTTCGGGTCTCCGGTCGCACTTCTCCAAAACTTGGTTCAGCATATATGGAGAAGGTTTTTGATGAGCCCAGGCATATTGGTTGGAGCAATAGACATGATCTTGAAAGTAATCAGCTAGCCCAACACTGGTTAATTTCTGAGTTTGTAGTTCAATCAGTCCATTTGTGATCAGTGCCAACTGACGGTCTTCTTCACGAAGACGCTGGAGAACATTTGGTATATTTGGGGCGGGTTGGAGCACCTGCCAATAATTCTCACGATTGATCCTACAGAGTTCTTCTCCAAAGGGATGGGGCTTGATCAACTCCCCGGTAACTTCAACAGCAAATGCCTGCCAATACTCCTGATCTGCAGTGGTTCCGTAGAGTAAAGTGAATCCTCGGAGGGTCTCTATCCATTCTTCTACAGTTTTCCCGGTCAAATTCGGATGCTGGAGAGTTTTACGCCAACTTGCCCGAATCGCCGCACGAGTCATCAGCAAAGTATCGTCCAGGTCGAAAAGATAGAGTTGATAACCCAACCAGTCGAAGTTCTTCTCTTGACCAACTCTCATTCCAATTCACCTGTATTGGCAGCCAATGGCTTCAGATTTTCGTATCGCCAGCGATGCCAGGGAGTTTTGAAATCTGCCGCCCAGCGATTCAACAAACGACCATTCCAGTTGGTGATTAATTCAGACAGTGCCTGTGTCTCTTCCTCGTCCTCGTTAAGCTGATAATTCAGGCGAGCCTGATACAAGGTCTCACCAGACTGAAAATCCAACAGCTTCAATCGCATCAAGAATTGACGTTTCCCAGGACAATCTTTGCTACATGGATAATCCTCCAGTTGCAGCAAGAACAGGAGATTTGCATTTAAATCTTTCTGAAGGGGGAGGGCCAAGTCTCGATCAGCTATTCCTGTCAAAGCAAGAGTCGTTGTGAAGCGCTGTAAGCGTATTGCGAGATTCGATTCGGGTACTCGAGCTGCTGGTGCATCCTTCGCAAAAAAGGCCTGATTTACTTCTGGGTGATCTTGAATTTGTTGCCTGGCGGTATTCAGCATCCCATCCCAAACATTCTCTGAAACGCTATCTGCTGCCTTGAAGCCTATGATAGCTACCCGTTCATTGCGATAATCAAAGAAGTTGTTTTTGCCGGTAATCACGGGCAGTTGACAACCAGAAAGGCAGAGCAGTGTGAAGCCGATAATGTGGGGAAAACGCATTATTTGGAAAATTGGATTGAGGTGACTGATATGAATAATCGAAAAATAACCTGATCAAACCAGAGGGTTTCAGCTTGATGTTCGATCTAATTTTTCTTGATAATGAACAGTTTTACAAACTTATTCTTAAACAGCATTTTCTAATCGTTGAAAGGTTTACACCATGTTGAGCGAAGAGATTAGTGGCCGAATCGTCGGCCTCTCGGAGCGCTTGGGCAAGCTAGAAGGGTATCTTTGAAGTCCCTGCCAAAACTGAACATCTGAAAGAGCTAGAAGGTCGCTCCTCACGAGGAGACTTCTGGGAATTACCTGCCGAAGAACGTACTACCTTACTGAAAGAAGCTGCGCAGTTGGGTGATTTGCTTGAAAACCTCAACAAAATGCGCCAACTCCAAGACGATTTAGAGACCGCCGCAGAACTTTATCGTGAAGAAGAAGACATCGATCTTCTTCAGGAAATCCAGACCAACCTCACAAACCTGCAACAGAAGCTTGATAGTCTTGAAATCTTTAGCCTGTTCAGCGGGGAGAATGATGACAAAGACGCCATCGTCAATATTCATCCGGGAGCCGGAGGCACCGAATCCACGGATTGGGCGTCCATGCTTTACAACATGTACCTTCGCTGGGCAAACGATCACGATTATTCTGTGGAAGTGATGGATTATCAGCCGGGTGAGGAGGCAGGCTTAAAATCAGCAACTTTTGCTGTGAAAGGCGTTCATGCCTACGGACGTTTGCGTGCAGAGATTGGGGTGCATCGACTCGTAAGAATTTCACCTTTCGATGCCAACAAGCGCAGGCACACGTCATTCGCTTCCGTATTTGTCTATGCTGACATCGATGAAGAAATTGAGATTGATATCAGGACTGATGATTTGAAGGTAGACACCTATCGGGCTAGTGGGGCTGGTGGGCAGCATGTGAACACTACTGATAGCGCTGTACGTATCACACACATTCCAACTGGAATCATTGTCCAGTGCCAAAATGAACGCTCCCAACACAAGAACCGCTCTTCTGCAATGAAAATCCTAAAAGCTCGGCTTTATGAGCGTGAGCAAGCGCTCCTCAATGCAGAAAAAGATGAGCAAAATAGTCAAAAGCAAGACATTGCCTGGGGTAGTCAAATTCGTAGTTACGTTCTGCATCCATACCAGATGGTCAAAGATCATCGAACTGGCTTTGAGACCGGAAACTCGGAGGCCGTGCTGGATGGGGATTTAGACGGCTTTATCAAGGCAGCACTTTCCCAGAAAGTCTGCTGACTGAACAACCTAAACGAGAACTTATTATGGCATCCAGTTACTCCTTTGATGTGGTCTGCCAAGTTGATCTTCAAGAAGTGACCAATGCAGTTGATCAAGCTAAACGGGAGATCACCAATCGCTATGACTTTCGGGGTTCTACAGCAGAAATTGATTTGGACAAAGAAGACCCAAGTCTGCAATTGACTGCCGAAGATGAGTATAAACTGCAGGCCGTGACCGATATCCTTTTGACCAAGATGCTAAAACGCAACGTGCCCGTCAAAAGCCTCGTCTACGGTAAGACCGAACCGACTGGGAAAGTCCTGAAGAAGAAAATTTCAATTCAACAGGGGCTCTCCAAGGAACAATGCAAAAGTATTAATCAGCAAATCAAGAACTTGAAAGTGAAAGTCCAACCCCAAGTGAATGGGGATCTGGTTCGTGTGACTGGCAAGAGCAAAGATGATTTACAGGTGGTCATCCAAGGATTGAAGGATGCCGATTTTGACTTTGATATGCAGTTCATCAACTACCGTTGAATCAACTTGACCAAAGCAGCATTTTACAGATAGAATAAGTTCCTTTTGCCCACTACTTGCGGAATGATCAGGGAGAACTCCCTGCACGGATGCCGCGCTTTTCAACCTCAACCGGTCGTGCATTGGCAAGCACTTCCGTTTCCTTAAACTGAGGCTAACTTCGTGACCGAATCAATTTCCACTTCTACTGAACTTGAACCAATCGTTTTCTTTGAGGAAAGCGAAGACTTTGACCTGCTTTACGACGAGACCCTTGTTGGCATCAGCGAACAAGAGATTATCACCGGTGTAGTCACTACAATTGGCAAGGATTACGTAACCGTCGACATCGGCTTCAAATCAGATTGCCTGATCCCTACTGAAGAATTCCAGAACTCCGAAGGTGTCCTGACAGCCAATATTGGTGATCAGGTCGAAGTTTATGTTGAAGCCTTGGAAGAAGACGATGGCATCACAAGCATCTCCAAAACAAAGGCTGAGAAGCTCAGAGTCTGGGAGAAAATCGGCAAAATTTACGAAGAAGATGGAATCGTCACTGGGGCAATCATCAATCGAATTAAGGGTGGTTTATCCGTCGATATCGGTGTCAAAGCATTCTTGCCAGGTTCGCAGGTAGATCTTCGTCCAGTACGCAACTTGGATAAACTTCTGGGAGAGTCCTTCGACTTTAAAATTCTTAAGTTCAACCAGAAGCGTGGAAACATTGTCCTCTCCCGAAGAGCATTGTTGGAAATTGATCGAGAAGAGAAGCGCAAGAAGACCCTCGAAATTCTGCATGAAGGCGCAAATATTCTCGGTGTCGTCAAGAACATTACCGATTACGGTGTCTTCGTAGATTTGGGTGGAGTAGACGGATTGTTGCACATCACGGATATGACTTGGGGACGCATCGTTCACCCATCTGAAATGTTCAGTATTGGGGATGAAGTTGAAGTACTAGTTCTGAAGTACAACCCTGATGAGCAGAAAGTATCTTTGGGACTCAAGCAAAAGACCCAGAATCCTTGGGAATCAGTTTCCGAGAATTATTCTGCTGGAACGAAAATTACAGGACGTATTGTCAGCCTCACGGATTATGGTGCCTTCATTGAGTTGGAACCAGGCGTAGAGGGCTTGATTCACGTCTCCGAGATGTCCTGGACCAAGAAAATTCGCCATCCCTCCAAGGTGGTGCAACTGGGCCAAGAGGTCGATGCTGTGGTCAAGGAAATCGATGTGGAACGCAAGCGCATCTCTCTGTCCATGAAAGAAGCCGAACCGAATCCTTGGAGACTTGCTTTGGACCGCTACCCCATCGGATCGGTTGTTACTGGTCGGGTGAGAAACATTACAGACTTCGGTATCTTCGTTGGACTTGATGAAGGCATTGATGGCCTCGTCCATGTGTCCGATATTTCCTGGGCTCAGCGCCAAAGAAAGCCTTCAGAGATCGCTCGCAAAGGTGAGGAAATTGAAGTTAAGGTTCTGAACATCGATGTTGAACAAGAACGACTTTCATTGGGAATCAAGCAGCTAACAGAAGATCCTTGGCGAAATTTAGATGATCGCTTCCCACTAAATCAAGAGGTGGTCGGACGAGTAGTCAATATCACAGATTTCGGTATCTTCGTGGAGGTGCTTGAAGGAGTAGAGGGACTGGTGCACATTTCGGAAATTGATGGTAGCGTTCCCAAAAACAAAATCACTGACTTCTATCCTGTCGACACAGAGGTGCGAGCTCGTGTGATCAAGATCGATCCTGAGGAAAGACGCCTTGGGTTGAGCATTATCGAGATCAAGAATGCTCACTTCACTGGAGAGGAAACCGCTGAAGTAGAAGAGGGTGGAGAAGAAGAAACGAACGAAGAAGAAACCGCCTGAAGACCCTGATTTTGATGGACGGCTTCTTCAGAAGCTGTCCTCAATCATTGACCCGCCTTTGATAATCTCCTACGCTTGAATATGGAGATTTTCTCTCAATCCAGTAGATCCTGTCACCATCCCAATCAATCCCTTCGAAAGGACCAAATGCGTCTTCTACTCAGCGCACTATTTTTCTGGGCCACTGTAACTAATGTTTCCGCCTCAAATCTTTTTGAACTAACTGCCCCCGACATTGATGGTTCTGATCTGCCACTCAGCGAGTTTAAGGGCAAGGTTGTACTGGTTGTCAACACAGCCTCCAGATGCGGATTCACTCCACAATACGAAGCAATGGAGGAAATCTTTCAAAAATACCGGAATCAAGGATTTGTTGTGCTGGGTTTTCCAAGCAATGATTTCCACCAGGAATTATCCAGCAATGAAGAAATCAAGGAGTTCTGTGAGGGTTACAGAATCAGCTTCCCGTTATTTGCTAGTTCTTCGGTGGTAGGGTCCAACAAACAGGCCGTTTATGAATTTCTCACCAATTCATCTGCATATCCAGCAATGCGGGGAGAAGTACGCTGGAACTTTGAAAAGTTCCTCGTCGACAGGAATGGGCAGGTCATTGCTCGATATCCTTCGACAGTCTCACCAAATCATCCACAACTTCTGAATGATATTGAAAAGTTGCTCTGAAACTTTCGGCAACCACTAAATATTCGTTTCAAATAGCAATCCTATGGAAGCCTCACGAAAGTCAATTTGGGGTTGGGCACTTTATGATTGGGCTAACTCCGTATTCGCTACAACTGTAATCGCTGGGTTCTTTCCTATTTTTTTCAAACAATTTTGGAGTGCTGGAGCAGATGTCAGTGTCAGTACAGCTCAGCTTGGTTTTGCCAATTCTTTATCCAGTTTACTGATTGCTCTGACTGCTCCCATCCTGGGAGCGATTGCTGATCGAGGTCGCCTGAAGAAGCCCTTGCTCGCAGTGTTCACCTATCTTGGGGTGTTCATGAGTGCGGGGCTTTATTTCATTGAGCAGGGTCAATGGGAATGGGCTGTCTTGGTCTACGTTTTGGGTTCCTTGGGATTTGCTGGTGGGAACATCTTTTATGATGCGATGCTCGCAGATCTAGTACCGGATGATCAGCTCGACCGTATTTCAAGCTTTGGCTATGCCCTCGGCTATTTAGGTGGTGGACTCCTTTTTCTGATCAACGTCTTAATGACACTGCAACCCGATTGGTTTGGACTAGCAGGCCCTGCGGAAGCGGTGAGACTCTCTTTCCTTACAGTAGCTGTGTGGTGGGGAGGATTCAGCGTTTTCACGCTACTCTGGGTTCCAGAAGTCAGCCGGGAGTCGCCAGCGAAAGGAAGCTCAGTCCTCGCTGGATTTCAACAACTTGCTGAAACCTTCCGTAAAATAAGGCATCTCCGAACACTTTTCCTCTTTTTAGCAGCCTACTGGTTTTACATTGACGGGGTGGGCACTGTGATTCGAATGGCTGTCGACTATGGTCTTTCCATTGGTTTTTCATCAAGCGATTTAATCACAGCCTTGTTGTTGGTACAGTTCATAGGCTTTCCTGCAGCACTTTTCTTTGGCCGACTCGGTACACGTTGGGACTGCCGCAAATCAATTTTAGTTGGCATTGGCATTTATCTCATAGTGACCATCTGGGGTACTCAAATGAAGAGTCAATTTGAGTTCTATGGCCTTGCTGTCCTAATTGGAATTGCTCAAGGGGGAGTGCAGGCACTCAGTCGATCATTTTACGCTCGTCTCATCCCAAAAAATCAAACTGCAGAGTACTTCGGCTTCTATAACACGCTTGGAAAGTTCGCCGCCATCATAGGGCCTTTGTTAATGGGGATGACTGCCCTGATGGCCAAAGGTTGGTTGTTAGGAGACAGCCCCTCAGCAGCAGAACTTGAATCCGTTGGTCAAGAGGCAGCCCGCTGGAGCATTGCTTCCATCTCCATTCTTTTCTTGATTGGAGGGGCGCTGCTTTGGAAAGTTGATGAAGAGCAAGGTAGAAGAGAAGCCAGAATTCTGGAACAGCATGACTGAAAGTCTCCTATTTCGCTTCCCCATCACCGTCTACTACGAGGATACGGACATAACCGGGGTGGTCTATCATGCGAACTATCTGAAATATTGTGAAAGAGCCCGTTCGGAGATTCTAGGTGCAGAACGCCTTTACCAAATTCATCAGCAGGAAAACCTCTCTTTCGTAGTCTATCGAGCTGAAATGAATTTCCGACGTGGTGCCGTTTTGGGAGATCGCCTGGAAGTGCAAACACAACCAACCCTGACCAGTCCCTATCGTGTTCAATTTCTACAAAACATTGTGCGCTCCTCCGACCAACAACTTCTTGTCAAGGCAGTGATTGAGTTAGTCTGCATCAGGCAGGAAAAACCAGTCCCGGTTCCCGATTGGATCCAGGACCACCTGCCAACCTCTGACTGATTTATCCCGCAAAGTGACTTTCTCTTTCTAAGATCGTTTGTTAAGATACTTAGTTTACTTCTTTTGTCGCAACGCCGACTCACTATCAAACTACTTTCATTATAGATTTTAAGGAGGATCCTTGAGTTCAGCCCAATCCACGCCACAACCTGAGGTACACGAGTATCAGGCGGAGATGCAGAAGCTGCTCGATATTCTCGTACACTCCCTGTACACCGAGCGAGAAATCTTTTTGAGGGAACTGCTGTCCAATTCCGCAGATGCGCTGAGTAAAGTTCAGTTCCTCGCGCTCACTTCTGCAGATCAACTGCTGAATCCAGATGCATCCTTGCAAATCGAACTATCCTTCGATGAAGACAAGCAAACAATCACTATTGAGGATACTGGTTGTGGGATGACTCGCGAAGAGTTGATAGAAAACCTGGGAACCATAGCGAGTTCAGGAACTCTCAAATTTTTAAGGGAGGCTCAACAATCCAAACAAGCAGTCCAGAATCTCATTGGACAATTCGGTGTCGGTTTCTATGCAGTCTTCATGGTAGCTGACAAGGTGGAGTTAACCACCCGATCTTGGCGTCCCGATAGCCAGGCTTGGTCATGGAATTCAAGTGGAAGTGGTCAGTACGAGCTTGCACCAGCTAGCAAGGAAGAGCGTGGAACCAAGATCGTGTTGCATCTGAAAGATGAGGCCAAAGAATTCTGTAATGAATACCGACTGAAATCAATCGTCAGCAAATATTCCAATTATGTCCCCCACCCCATCCAACTCAAGGGGGAGACCATCAATAAAGTGACTGCGATTTGGACACAGTCTAAAGAGGAAGTCAGCCAGAAGGACTATGAAGAGTTTTACAAGCAGATTAGTTACGATCATCAGCCTGCCTTACAGCATCTACACTTATCGATTGATGCTCCGATTCAGTACTACGCCCTGCTTTATATTCCACAAAAGATTACTAATGAAGTGCTCTATGCACGCGAGGGAAAAGGCTTGGCTCTTTACGCCCAAAAAGTGCTCATCCAACCTCAGCATAATGGCCTTCTCCCACCGTACTTACGCTTTGTTCAGGGAGTAGTGGACTCTGAAGATCTTCCCCTCAATGTTTCCAGAGAGAGTGTTCAGCAGAACGCATTGGTGGAACGAATCAAGAAAAGCCTCACCACACGGCTCTTGAAAGAACTGCAAACACTCGCTGATAACAATTCAGAGTCCTATAACCAGTTCTGGAAGGAATTTGGCGTACTGCTGAAAGAGGGAGTCTCCGCTGATTTCGGTAATCGCAGTAAGCTCATGGATCTCCTACGTTTCAACTCTTCATTGAGTGAAGGGGCTACGGCTGATGTCTCTTTAAAAGACTACGTGAGTCGGATGCGTGACGAGCAAAAAGAGATTTATTATATTGTGGGGCCGTCTAGAGAATCCTTACAACACCATCCAAATCTTGAGTATTTCCGCAAGCAAAGCTTGGAAGTGTTGTTCCTGCATGATCACATCGACGATTTCTTGATGAATGAGCTGCGAGATTATGATGGAAAAGCCTTCAAGAGCATCTCGCAGGCAGATATTGATGTGCCAGATCCTGTTGAAGATACCTCTCAAATGAGTACAGAGCAGAGAGAAGTTCTGCTCCACAAGATCAAGCAGCAGCTTGGTGACCGAATTAAAGATGTGATTGCGTCCAAGAGACTGGTGGATAGCCCTTGCTCCCTTATCAATCCTCAGGAGAACATGAGCGCTCATATGGAGCGAATGATGAAGATGGTCAATGAGGAATACCAGATCAGCAAACGCAATTTAGAAGTTAATCTGAAACATCCGATCTTGCAGAACTTGGCGAAGCTGGCGGAGGAAAATCCAAAATCAGAATTTTTTGGCCAAGCCGTGGAACAGCTCTTCCGTAGTGCAATGCTGGTGGAGGGTCTGTTGGACAATCCCACTGAACTTCTGCCAGATCTCTATGACTTCATGGAAGCTGCGACAGCTCACCAACTGACCTCCTGAAGCAGACCTTCAAATCTGATTACAGAGAAAACGCTTCACTAATTTGTTCTCTCTGACTTACTAACTCCAGCCAACCGAGAAAATGGCTCGAAAAAAAGCCACCAACGGCAACCAAGCCAACAAAAAAGATCGGATTCTTCTTGTTGATTCGGAAGGAACGGTCATCACGGTGGCTGATCTGCCCAATCGTATTCCAATCTTTCCGGTTTATCAGCGTCCAATTTTCCCTGGTATTTTGACGATGGTTGGGGCTGATAGTATGGTCAGCCGCTGGATTCGGGATCAAATCCGTGAAGAAAAAATCATCGGTCTCGTGATGGCTAAACCCAACGAGAGCGATGAGGAAGGAGAGCAACGCCAAATCGAGTCTGCTTCTCAGCTGTACCGTGTTGGAACCGTTGCGTACGTCCTGCACTGGGTGGAATTGCCGGATGAAAGCTGCCAATTCATGCTGAGCACTCTGAAGCGGTTCAAGGTCCGGAGATTCTATCCAGATGACCAGCATTATAGTGCTGAAGTGGATTACATCGAAGAAGCACCTCCTGAAATGACCGAGCAGTTGCGTGCCTCTGCAGCTGCCATCGTCTCTACCTTAAAAGAATTGATTCCCCATAATCCAACCTTCTCTCAGGAGATGCATCACTTACTATCGCAGGTCAATCTTGACGAACCAATCAAGCTGACTGATTTGGCTGCCTCGATGACTAACGCCAAAAGCAAGGCCCTGCAAAAAATCCTGGAGACTCACGATATCCAAGAACGAATGGAGCAGACTCTGCTGTTGCTGCGGGAGGAATATGACCTGAGTTTGCTGAAAGAGAAGATCAGTCAGAAAATTGATGAGCGGCTCTCGAAGCATCAAAGAGAGTTTTTTCTAAGAGAACAACTTCGGGAAATCAAGCACGAATTAGGATTAGAGCAAGACCGCAAGCAGATGGAGCTGGATCGTTTTCGAGAACGATTTTCGGAATTGACTCTCACAGAGGAAGCAAAAGAGCGAGTGATTCAGGAATTGGGACGCTATGAATTCATGGATGACTCTTCACCTGAATCTCAGATCGTCCATCAATATCTGGACTGGATTGCTGCTTTGCCTTGGGGAGTCTACTCGAAAGACAAGCTTGGAATTACACAAGCAGAGCGTGTCCTTAACCACGATCACTATGGTCTGGACGATGTAAAGAAACGCATTCTTGAATTCATTGCAGTCAGCAAACTTCGAGGTGGAATGCGAGGTGGGATTCTTTGCCTTGTGGGACCACCGGGTGTTGGGAAAACATCACTTGGTAAATCTATTGCCTCCGCACTAGGTCGAGAATTTTATCGCTTCTCCGTTGGCGGGATGAGTGATGAAAATGAATTGAAGGGACACCGACGAACGTACATTGGAGCCATGCCTGGGCGGCTGATCCAAGCCTTACGGACTACCAAGACAGCGAATCCAGTAATCATGCTGGACGAATTGGACAAGGCTGGTCGGAGCTTCCGAGGAGACCCCTACTCCGTTCTGTTAGAAGTACTGGATCCTGAGCAGAACAAAGATTTCCTAGACCACTATCTTGATCTGCGTTTTGACCTATCAAACGTGCTTTTCGTAGCTACGGCCAACAGCCTCGATACGATTCCACCGGTTCTGATTGATCGGATGGAGATTCTCCGATTGTCCGGTTACGTAATCGAAGAAAAATTGAAGATCGCCCAGCGTCACCTGATTCCAAAAATTCTCCCCGATCATGGACTCACAGAGGAAAACCTTGAGCTACCTAAAGAAACACTGAAGCAGTTGACAGTGGAATATGCTCGTGAGGTTGGAGTGCGTAATTTGGAGAAAAAACTTCGATCCATCACAAGACGTGTGGCAATGCGCGTAGCCAAGGGAGACAAGCAGAAAGTTGTCATCCAGCGGGAGCAGCTTCACGATTTTTTGGGACAGCCAGAGTACCCTGAAGACGCCTACAAGCGCTTGGAATTGCCAGGAGTTGTCCGGGGCCTAGCTTGGACACCAACCGGAGGTTCAACTCTACCCATTGAATCAATTATGCTCAATGGGAGCTCAGGAGATTTCAAATTGACAGGGCAACTCGGGGATGTGATGAAGGAATCCTCCTCAATAGCACACAGCTACGTCCAATCCTTGCTGCGCGAAGTTCCGGGCAAGATGCAATTCTTCAAGAAAAATACGATCCACCTGCATGTTCCCGAAGGCGCCACACCCAAAGACGGCCCTTCAGCGGGAATAGCCATGGCGACCAGCCTGCTTTCACTTGCTATCCAACAAGCTGTTCCAGCATCCATTGCGATGACCGGAGAATTAACTCTCAGTGGACAAGTCCTCCCAATTGGAGGTGTTCGAGAAAAAGTTGTTGGAGCAAAGCTCGCAGGCATCAATACACTGATTTTTCCAGAAGCAAACCGTTCGCAATTCGAGGAACTACCTGCACACTTGCGAAAAAATTTGACAATCCATTTTGTCAAACACTTCCGAGAAGTTGCTCTGTTGACATTGGACTACCAGCTTTCCTGTTAAACTTTGCTTCCCTTAGCATCGCAATTTTGCTAGAAGACTTCTCAACTAACGTGCTTTAACACCCTGCAGCTCACCACATAAACTAATTTTTGGGTCAATGGCAGACAACTGGCTCCGAGATTCCCAACGTTGGCTGGTCAAAGCCCATCAAACTGTTTCTGACTGGGCAGACGAAACCGGTATCTCAGAGGAATGGTCCAAACGATGGAAAGGCTGGGGAGATGGGTTTCTCGACTGGATTCGGACAGATGCTCCTGAGGCTTTCCGACAACTCATCAGCCAGTCAGACAATCTGAACCAGTGGTATGCTCATGGAAGCCGCTACTTTGATGCCGGCCAAGCGCTTCTCAGCATTGCAGCCCGAACCTACGCGTTTCAGAAAATCCGCCTTCCTGTACTTGAGCCCCATGAAATTGCTGAAGAAACACAAACTCTTCATCAGAAGAACGCTGCCGAGCTGGCTGAGCTTTGCCGCAGACAAGGGGGTGCATGGATAAAAGCAGCGCAGTTCCTTAGCTGTCAAGGAGACTGGCTCCCAAAAACCTATGTAGATCAGCTAGCAGAGCTTCAGGATCAGGCTCCAAGTGTGTCATGGGAAGAACTCGAAAAGCAGCTAATCCAGTGTTATGGTGCCGATTGGAAACTACGATTCGATGACGTTGATCCAGTACCGTTGGCAACGGCATCTATTGCTCAAGTTCACCGAGCAAAAACAAGAGGTGGTTCTCTCGTCGCACTGAAAATTCAGTTGCCAGATGCTGCAGAGAAGATTGAAGCAGACCTGTTGTTTTTCAAGCGCATCGCACCCTTACTTCAACGCTGGGCAGAAGGTTGGAATGTTGAACAAACTGTTGATGAATTAAGCAGGAGTGTCCGACAAGAACTGGATTACTACCATGAAGCAGCAAACCTAACAAAATTTCTTGCTCTGTATGAAGCAGAGGAATGGGTGTTTCCAGTCCTGATTCCTGATCTCCTGAGCAGAGAGGTATTGGCTATGAGTTTTGTCGACGGCCAGCCTCTTCGGCATTTCCTCAGTGATGTGCCCAGTGCTGCTGAGCCACTGCTAAAAGCATTGGTAAGAAGCTTCATCAAGCAAATCTTTGTCACCGGCTTGTTCCACGCAGATCCTCACCCTGGAAATTTCTTTGTAACTCCTCAAGGGAAGCTAGCCCTGCTGGATTTTGGTGCTGTCGCTCAGTTGACAGACTCCGAGTGTGAAGCTTACAGAAACGTCTTGGTGGCACTATTCAATCGTCAGCAATCAGACTTTGATTCATTATTGCGCAAGGCTGGATTTGATGTTCCCAACGGCCCATTACTGCTAAAATTACTTTTCGAGAGAGATCCCGCCGAGTTTGCAGGGCTTAGCCAGATGGAAACTCATATGCGCATCATGAGAAGGGCAGAAGTAAAAATTCCCGATAATTTTGTTTTGATGGGGAGAGTTCTGATTTCGATCGGAGGCCTTCTGAAGCAGTATCAGGTGAAAGTTGATCTTCAAGAGTTGGCGCTTTATTTGATGATGGAAGTTGCAAAGAAGGCATCATGAAGGCTCTTGACCAACTGGAAAAACGACTGATCGAACACTGGCAACGAAAGGAATCCCGGAAGACCTGGCAGGACTGGATCAAATGGTTGGAACAAATACAGTGTCCTCTGAGAGTGGACCGACCAGAAAAGGTGTCTCCTGAAGATCGAATAAATTATCAGACATTTTTACACTTCTGTGAAACTGCACTGGCTCGTCTACCCGACTGGGAAAGCAAGCTAACTACCCCTAACTGGGTGGAAGCTCATAGTCTTTGTTTGCTCCCAACAGATTGGACCTCTCCTCACCTCGCATCATCACAATCTACAACTGGGCAACCAGAGCAACATAAGTATCTCACCGAAGAAGATCTAGCTGGTACCCACCAAGCTCTACTGAGACTTGCAGAGGAAGTTGACAAGGTGAAGGGCCGACTGGAGCAAATAGAAAGGCAATCCATTCAGCAGCCTAGGCGTGTTCCGATGCCATCACCTCCACTACCAGGCGGAAGTCCTCTCAAACAGCCACCGCCTCCAGCACCCCCGTCACCGCCTTCCACTCCGATGATGAGTCAAACGCTGGAAAATGAGCTGCGGTTTCGTCCACCTCCAGAGCTAAAACCTAAGGCCTATGTTCCAGAAAGTTTCGATGAAAATAACGCCTTCCCTGCAAGGCCACTAGACGAAGCATATCTTAGCTTCAATGAATGGTGCGATCATCTCTATTCAATCGGTCTGAATGTTCAGGAACTTTCAGCAGAAAATCTCAGAGTTGAAAGCTCCCGACCGATTTCCTTTCTTCAGTTTTCTCATCGTCTGGAGCGACGGGTTACTCCTACTGATAGGTTGCATGATCTGCTTGAGACCTTTCGTCTTCACTATAGAACTGGTTTTTCACCCGCACCACCCACGACAAAGATGCCTGGGCTAACTCCGGATGCAACAGAAGTTGCAGAAGAGGAAGCATTTGAGCTGACACAAGAGATCAATGAAACTTCGACTGGATTTCAACTGCCTCCAGAGGATTTATATCAGGATTACAACAGTTGGCTGGAGTGGTTGATTGATCAGAATTTGGATCCGCGGGTTTACAGCAGTCAAGATCTCCAAGTGGAAAGCAGCCATCGAATCTCCTTCCCCCAATTTCGTAGGCGGCTGGAAAGAAAATTAGATGATCCAGAAACCTTTCGAAATTTGTTGGGACTATCAGAACCCTGAAAACCCAATGGACTTTGTCCACTAAAAACTTCGACGGAGAACATCACCGATTCCCGTCATTTCCCTTGACAACCATCCATTCGAATGTTAACTATTAGCACTATCAGCTGATGAGTGCTAATAAGCTACTTGAGGGAGCTTTATGTCGAAAACGGTTCAACGGTTGGAGACCAAAGAGTCGATTGACGAACGTACCCAACGAGTCTTGCGCGGGATCATTGAGGGTTACATAACTAGTAACGAACCAGTTGGGTCACGCTCCCTTTCAAAGACGTTGGAGATGGGGCTATCCCCCGCGACGATTCGGAACATCATGTCTGATCTCTCAGACATGGGCTTCCTGATGCAGTTGCATACCTCCGCAGGCAGGATTCCCACGGACAAAGCTTATCGGTTCTATGTTGATCAAGTAGTTGTGGCCAACCAACTGACTCGCAAGCTGCAAAAAAGAATACAGGAGGCAACCCAGGAGGGTGGAATGAACCAGGTCGAAGATCTTTTAATCAGTACGACCCGCCTGCTTGCAGGATTGACTCAGTTTGTTTGCTTAACCAGTTCGCCGAGAGTTGAAACAAGCATTCTCAGGAGAATTGAGTTTATTCGGCTCAGCTCTCAGCAGATTTTAGTTGTTCTGGTCACTCGTAACGGCCAAGTTCGGAACAAGATCATTGCAACGACAGAGGATCTGTCGCAGGACTTCCTCAACACAGTCTCCAGTTTTCTAAACGAACAGTTTCACAATCGCAGTCTTCATGAGATTCGACAGCAGATCCTCGAAAGCATGGTTGAAGATAAGGAACGTTACGACCGCCTGTTAGCCCAAGCCGTTCGACTGGGGAAGAAAGCCTTCGAATTAGAGGACGCACCCGAAGTGTACATTGAGGGCCAACACAACCTGATTTTCAGTGAGCGCTTTAGAAATTTGAATAGTGCCCGTGGACTGATGGATGCGTTCGAGCACAAGTCGATGATCATGAATTTGCTTGATTCCACTGTGGAAGCCGATGGCATCCAAATTTACATAGGGATTGAAAATGAGTTGGAGAGCCTCCAAGACTGTACGATGGTTAAGGCCCAATACAGTGATCAGAACAATGTCCTTGGTACCATCGGAGTGATTGGGCCTACCAACATGGACTACCAAACAGTGATACCAGTAGTTGATTTTACAGCTAGAATTCTCTCACAAACCATCACCCAACAATCGTCATCCTGTGATTGAAAATAAATGAACAAAGAAAATACTGAACAAGGGAGCAACACTGAAGAACCGCTAGAAAATAGCGATACCCCAATCAATGAAGAAGAAACAGAACCGATTGCAGCTGGTTCCCCAACAGATTTCGATGAGCTAGAGGCTGATGAGGAAGAAGTTTCTGCAATAGAGAACGAGGCTCTGCTGCAGGTCGCCACCCTGAAGGAAGAACTCCTTCGCCAGCACGCAGAAATGGACAACTTCCGTAAGAGAATGGCCAGGGAGCAAGCTGATCGACTTAAGTATCATCACATGGAATTGATTCGAGAGTTGTTACCGGCCATTGACAGTCTGGAAAGAGCACTCGCTCATTCTCAGCAGCAAGAAGACGCCTCTGGTAGCATGATAGAGGGCATTGAAATGGTGAATCGCATGATGCAGGAGAGTCTCAACAAATTCGGTGTGAGCCGCATAGAGCCTCAGGGTGAGCCGTTTGATCCAAATTGCCATCAGGCAGTTGGGATGGTGCAGACTGACGAAGTTCCAGAAAATCATGTTCTGGACGTATTTCAGGTTGGCTACTACCTCCATGATCGAGTAGTGAGGCCAGCCATGGTACGCGTCGCTGAAAAACCCTGAATACTTCAAGAACCCCAAAAAAACTCAAAGGAGTCTGATCTATGGGAAAGGTAATTGGAATTGACCTGGGAACTTCCAACTCTTGTATCGCTGTGATGGAAGGCGGTGATCCCAAGGTAATCCAAAATTCAGAAGGCGTCCGAACCACCCCATCCATGGTTGCCTTCAATGACAGTGGTGAGCGGCTAGTAGGCCAAGTTGCGAAGCGACAGGCGATTACGAATCCAAAGCGAACCGTGTTCAGTGCTAAGCGCTTGATGGGTCAAAAGTTCAACACAGAAGCAGTCAGCCGATTGAAATCTGTGGCCCCGTTCGAGATTACAGGTGGAGCAAATGATCTGGCCTACATTGGCGTAGATGGTAAGAGCTATTCTCCTCCGGAAATTTCAGCTTTCGTTCTTCAAAAGATGAAGCAAACAGCTGAAGACTATCTTGGAGAGGCGGTTACTGACGCAGTCATTACGGTTCCAGCCTACTTCAATGACAGCCAACGGCAGGCAACGAAAGATGCAGGCAAAATCGCTGGTTTGAATGTACTTAGGATCATCAACGAACCTACAGCGGCTTCATTGGCTTATGGCTTGGACAAAAAATCAGATGAGAAGATTGCCGTCTTTGATCTTGGTGGAGGAACATTCGATGTTTCCATTCTCGAAATTGGAGACGGAGTCTTTGAAGTCAAATCAACCAACGGAGATACCTTCCTTGGTGGAGACGACTTTGACAACAGATTGATCAACTTCCTGGCTGATGAATTCAA
Organism: Deltaproteobacteria bacterium; assembly: GCA_011522845.1. GTDB lineage: Bacteria > SAR324 > SAR324 > SAR324 > NAC60-12 > JCVI-SCAAA005. The sequence continues at coordinate 13,496 of WTIF01000289.1, read as the reverse complement.
AAAGGAAAACAGCATAGATCTGCGCCAAGACAAAATGGCTCTCCAACGCCTGAAGGAAGCTGCCGAAAAAGCAAAGCATGAATTATCTTCCAGCACTGAAACGGAAGTTAATCTCCCCTTCATCACCGCAGATCAGAATGGTCCAAAGCATTTGAATTTGAAAATTAGCCGGGCTCGCTTCGAACAAATGGTAGATGATCTCGTCCAGCGATGTCTTGGACCATGTAGAGATGCGCTAAAAGATGCTGGCTGCACCGCCAAGGACATTGATGAGGTGATCCTAGTGGGGGGAATGACGCGAATGCCCAAGATCCAAGAGATCGTAAAGGAGTTCTTTGGCAAAGAACCTCACAAGGGCGTCAATCCTGATGAAGTCGTTGCAATCGGTGCAGCAATCCAAGGCGGAGTGCTGAAAGGTGACGTCAAAGATGTTCTGTTGTTGGATGTCACACCACTCTCCCTCGGCATTGAGACCCTCGGTGGAGTAATGACCAAGTTGATCGAGCGCAACACCACAATTCCAACTAGGAAGAGCCAAGTCTTCTCAACAGCAGCGGACAATCAACCTGCGGTAAGCATTCACGTACTGCAAGGTGAGCGCGAAATGGCTGGTGATAACAAGACCCTGGGCCGTTTCGAGTTGGTTGGTATTCCAGCAGCCCCAAGAGGAATGCCTCAAATTGAGGTGACTTTTGACATTGATGCCAACGGCATTGTCAATGTCAGTGCCAAAGACCTTGGTACGGGTAAGGAACAAGCGATCAAGATCACTTCCTCCAGCGGTCTCTCTGACTCAGAAGTAGAACGTATGGTTCAGGAAGCAGAACAATATGCTGATGACGATAAAAAGCGTCGTGAATCGGCAGAACTTCGGAACCAAGCTGAGACACTACTCTACAGTACAGAGAAGACGATGGGAGAACTTGGTGACAAGCTTCCAGAAGCAGACAAAGAGAAAATTACCGCAGTCAGTGAGCAACTCCGAAAGAGCTTGGAGGGAGATGATCCCGAAGCTATCCGCAGTGACATCGAGGCTCTTACCCAAGCTTCTCACAAACTTGCTGAATTACTTTATAGCCAAACTGCAGCAAATCCATCTGACTCGGATCAGCCAGGCGATGATCAAAATCAAGGTGGTGGTTCAGGCAGCAAGCAAGATGATGACAACATCGTTGATGCAGAGTACGAGGAAGTTAAAAAGTAATCTTTTCGCATCCTCAGGAAGGAGGCCCTGTTGGCCAAACGTGATTATTATGAAGTACTTGGGGTCTCCCAAAACGTCAGCCCGGAAGACCTGAAGAAGGCCTATCGAAAAGTAGCCATGAAGTATCACCCTGATCGTAATCCGGGTGATTCAGATGCTGAGTTGAAGTTCAAAGAAGCTACTGAAGCTTATGAAGTTCTCAGTGATTCTCAAAAGCGTTCTCGCTATGACCAATTCGGCCACGCAGCAGAAGGCATGGGAGAAGGCTTTAGCGGTGGTTTCAGCGGTGGTGGTTTTAGTGACATCTTTGGAGATCTTTTCGGAGATCTCTTCGGAAATACTGGGGGGCAACGTAGCCGCGGTGAACGCGGTTCTGATCTCCAGTACAATATGGAGATTTCTTTTGAAGAAGCCGCATTTGGGCATTCGACCGAAGTTGATATTCCCAGAATGGAAACCTGCGAAACTTGCGGAGGACTAGGGGCGAAATCAGAATCCGATATTGAGGTCTGTCGAGTCTGTAGTGGGACCGGTCAGCAGCGAATCCAGCAAGGTTTCTTTAGTGTCGCAACAACTTGCCGATCCTGTGGTGGGCAAGGAAAAACTGTTCGTAATCCTTGTGGAACTTGTCGCGGAAAAAAGCGCGTTCCTAAGACAAGGACCATTCGAATCAACATTCCTGCGGGTGTAGATAACAATTCCAGGATCAAACTCTCTGGCGAGGGAGAACATGGGATTGACGGCGGACCTCCGGGGGACCTCTACGTTGTGATTCGTGTGAAGAAACATCCAATCTTCGAACGGGATGGTTCCGACATCTATTGTGAGGTTCCAATCAGCTTTCCACAGGTAGCCCTGGGCACTGAAATAGAGGTCCCTACTTTAGAAGGCAAAGCTCGCTTAAAAATCCCGGCTGGCACCCAGTCCCACAAAATTTTCCGTCTGAGGAATCAAGGAATTGTGAACTTGCGTGGTGGCAACAGAGGGGATTTGCACGTGCGGATTGTCGTTGAAACTCCGACAAATCTCTCTGCTCGGCAAAGAGAACTACTTGAAGAGATGGAGCACATCAGTGATCAAGACAGTCACCCACTGAGAGACAAATTCATGAATACCATCAAAGGTTTTTTCTCTTAGAACATCATGAATTTTTCTACTGCGGATTTGTTCGATGATTTTGAAGATCAACTTCAAAGTTGTGAACTGTCATTCCAAAATTTCGGTGGTATCAAGAGCTTTTTTGGCCAGATCTCGACAATCAGGTGCCACGAAGACAACAGTCTGATCCGCCAGACTCTATCGGAAAGCGGTCTGGGGAGGGTTCTGGTGATTGATGGCGCTGGTTCCCTCCGCAGAGCCCTTGTTGGAGATATGATCGCAGAGCTTGCCCGCGGCAATGGTTGGTCCGGAATCGTTGTGTATGGTGCGATTCGTGACAGCGTAGCAATTGGCAATCTGCAAATTGGTTTCAAGGCTCTTGGTACGAATCCTCGTAAAAGTACCAAAACTGGATCTGGCTTCCAAAACATACCTCTCCAATTTGGGAACATCTCCTTCACACCAAACCATTGGATTTATTGCGATTCTGATGGAATAGCGGTATCTCCAATAAATTTACTCGCCTGATATAAACTCCGCACCCTCATCTCTTCTGATCGAACGACCTTCCAACACTTGAATCCTCCCGAAATAAGGGATAAGTTCGACGGCTCCATTTATGTGGAAACAAGTTTGGTCCAATAGACAGTTCACAGAACAGTATTACGCTAGCCCAAAGACATGCCCCAACCTAAGTTAATTTCTCTGGCAACCGCGGTTGATCGCTTCACGCAAAACGGTGTTCAATATGCGAGTGGTGCAGCACTACCAATCGGCTCTGATGCGATCGTTTTCGGGCGGGAACTTTTGCGCAAGGGTCGGAAACAGCTCCATGCGATTTTTCACTGTAATTCCCAGCAACTCAATCTCTTGGCCGGGGCTGGAGCTGTAGATAAAGCAGAGTGTGGTTTCTCTGGTCTCGAGGTTTTTGGATTTGCCAACGGACTGCGCAGAGCAGTAGAAACTGGGGTGGTCCAACTGGAAGATTATTCCAATCTAGCCATGGCAATCCGGCTATTGGGTGGTGCGATGAACTGGCCCTTCGTACCAGCTACAGTAAATATCGGCTCTGACATCCAGTATCGCAGCGCTTTCTCACCAGCCGAATATCCAGCAACCAGCAAGATCCCTATGATTACCGATCCTTTCAGTGGTCGACAACTCGGGGCCTTTCAAAGTTTACAACCAGAAGTTGCTGCAATACATGTCTCCATGGCCGACCCACTCGGGAACGCCATCATGTTGGGAACAGAGTGGAGCCGTTTTGAACTCTCCCGTGCCGCCAAAAAGGTGATCTTGGTGGCTGATGAAATTGTCCACACAGACTGCATGAGACAATTTCCAAACCTAGTACGCATTCCAGATATCGTCGTGGATGCCGTTGTCTACTGGCCTTTTGCTGCCTGGCCACAAAGTTCACCAGGACTTTATGATGTGGATGAAGAACACATGCGTTCGATGAACAAAGCACTTGCTTCCGAAGAAACCACCCAACAATATTTGAAGGAGTATGTATTTAGCTACCAGAGTCACCAAGACTATCTAGACATGATTGGCAATGAGACGAGAAAAAAAATCACCCAAACCGAAACCAGTTTTCTGATGGATCCTTACCGCAAGTGGATTCTTTCTGCAGATGAAATTGCAAAATTAGTTTTGGAGGGCGAGACATGAACCGTCACAAGCTTGAATACACTCGCCAGGAAATGATGGCTATTGCCACGGGCCGGGAATTACGTGACGGCGAGCTGGCAATCTTTGGTGTAGGACTCTCAATGCTGGCTGGTTATTTTGCTCAAGCGCACCATGCACCAAATATTCGTGCAATGACAGAGGGTGGAGTTTACGGGGCAACTCCAGTCGGAGGGCTCCCATGGGGGATTGAATGCAACCGTATCTCAGCGAATGCCACTAGCTTCACGAATGGAGTGGATGCGTTAGGCTTTCTAGTCGCTTCCGGACGCTGTGATGTCGGTATTATTGGAGCCGCTCAGGTCGATAAGTTTGGAAACGTCAATACTACGGGAATTTGGGATGGGGAGATTGGAGATCACTATCGAGCACCCAAAACTAGACTGACTGGCGCAGGTGGGGCAAACGATATTGCATGTGGAGCGGGAAGGGTTTTGATCATGGTAGCCCATGAACCAAAAAGATTTGCAGAAAAAGTAACTTACCTCAGCTCACCTGGATACTTGGATGGCGGGAATACTCGTGAGCGCTACGGTTTTGTAGGAGGTGGCCCGTCTGCTATCATCACTACTTTGGGTATCCTCAGACCTGACACCAATTCAAAAGAATTCCAACTAGATGCCTACTACTCTTTCTCAAACATCGAGGAAATCAAGTCCAATACCGGTTGGGAACTGAAGGTCTCTCCAAGGGTGCATGTGGTTCCAGAACCAACCGTGGATGAATTGAAAGCATTGCGGAAAGTTGATGAAACTGGAGCGTTGCGCAAACAGTTAGACAAGTGATCAATTTCTAAATTTAACCCAATCTGAGAAGAAAATGACTGAAGAAGCTTTGGTCCTTCGCCACGACGATGAAGGCGTTACCACCCTGACAATGAATCGACCGCAAGCACGGAATGCTCTCTCCCAAGGAATGCTGAGAGCGTTGCTCGATGCCTTCATTGAGGTTTCTACTGATGAAGCAGTCCGCGTCGTTATTCTGGCAGGGGCTGGCCCTGGCTTTTGTGCGGGACACGATCTCAAAGAGATCAAGGCTCAAAATTATTCACGAAATTACACAGAACAACTTTTTGCAGATTGTGCAGAGTTGATGCAGACGATCATTCGACTACCTAAACCTGTCATTGCCCAGGTGCATGGAATAGCAACCGCTGCAGGGGCCCAACTCGTGGCAAGTTGCGATTTAGCAATTTCCTCACAAGAGGCCCGCTATGCAACTCCGGGTGTTAATATCGGTTTATTTTGTTCCACTCCAATGGTCGCTCTTTCACGTAATTTATCAAATAAGCACGCTATGCAGATGTTACTGACCGGCGATCTGATTGATGCTCAGAATGCTTACAGAATGGGACTAGTCAACGAAGTTGTCGATGCCGAAGATTTGGAGACGAAGACGATGGAACTAGCACAAAAAATTGCCTCCAAGTCTCCACTGACTGTTGCTATCGGCAAGGAGGCCTATTAACGGCAGACTGAACTGCCATTGAGTGAAGCGTACGATTACACGAAGGAGGTAATGGTTCGAAATCTAGAGGCTCGGGATGCTCAGGAGGGAATCTCTGCTTTCATTGAAAAGCGGCATCCTGTCTGGTGTGGGAAATAATTCCATCCGCGGTCAGATATGTCTATCGGTAGTTTTTAGAATCTCCCAATCAGCAACCTTGAGATGAAAAAAGCCGCCATCCCGACTACGATGGTTAGCAGCAGGTTGTTTTTCCACCAGCCTGCTAGAAAAGCTGCAAAGGCTCCCAAAAGATGGGGATTTTGCCAACTAAATTGGACAGAATCTCCCTGGGGAATCAAAACGGCGGGTGCAACAATTGCCATCAAGACAGCCACTGGGACATACCGCAGCGCCCGTTCAAGAGGCTCCGGAATTTGTAAGGACCCCGCCAGTCCAAACGGAAGATAACGGACTAGAAAAGTCACCAAGAACATCCCACCAACCAACAAAAACTCATTCATTGGGCCTCATCTGCCTCAGTTATTCGATTACTAGCCAGTCTTTGTTCCAGAAAAAAACCAGTAGCTACTCCAGCTAACGCAGCGATCATCAGCCCGAGTTTGTTTGGCAAACCGTACAAGGCCAAGCCTAGACCTGAGGCAACGAGGGCCGTGGCGATCATTGGGCGATTCTTCAGATAAGGCACAACGATGCCGATGAAGGTTGCAGACATGGCAAAGTCCAAGCCCCATTCCTCCAAACCCGGCACCACCCTCCCAAAGAAAATCCCGATCATCGTACATAGTTGCCAATTGAAATACATGATGAGCGCAGAGCCTAGATAGTACCAGTGCTTGTGGATGATTGGGGAAGGTTCCGCATAGTGGCGGACTGCCACTGCAAAGGTCTCATCGGTCAGCCAGAAAGCCAGCGGTATGCGCCAACGTTGAGGCAAGTGACGAACCTGCTGGAGCAGTGTGGTTGAATAGAGGAGGTGTCGTAGATTCACCACGAAGGTGGTCAATACAATGACTGGCCATGTGGCCCCAGCAGAGACCATTCCGAGGGCTATGAATTGAGCTGATCCAGCGAAGACAATCGCTGAAAAAGCCAAAGCGCCCCAGAGAGAAAGTCCTCCACTCTCAGAGAGAGTTCCAAAGATAATTCCGAACGGAATTGCTCCGACGATCAATGGGAAGGTATCCCGAACTCCCCTCCAAAACTCAGTTTGTGGTGTCGAATTCATGGGATCACATCAACCCAAGGCAGTCGACCATGGAAGAACTGACTGGCATCGATTCTTTCAATGAAGAATGGGAGCAGCAGTAACTTCACCAGACTGAACCTGCCACAGCTCAGCGTAAGTTCCCTTCAGCTCCAACAAGTCATCATGGTGTCCTTCCTCTACCACTTGGCCATCTCTCAGCACTAAAATTCTATCGGCATGTCGGATCGTGGAAAGTCGGTGAGCAATAATCAACGCGGTTTTCCCTTTTGTGATTCTGGAAAGACTTTGTTGGATCGCTCTCTCTGTTTCAGTGTCGACTGAACTGGTTGCCTCATCAAAAACCATGATTGGAGCATCTTTCAGGATCGCTCTGGCAATACTGAGACGCTGCCGCTGTCCCCCCGACAGTCGAATACCTCGCTCACCCACCACCGTTTGATAGGCATCTGGCAAGGTCATGACGAAATCATGTAGCTGAGCTGATTCTGCTGCAGCTTGGATTTGGTCTAGGTCTCTATTCGGGGAACCGTAGGCTATGTTCTCCGCAATTGTGCCGTGAAACAGGTAAACATCCTGACTGACCAAGGCGATATGACTTCTAATGTCCTGCAGGGTTAGATCCCGTAGGTCCAGCCCATCAAGGCAAATTGCTCCACCAGATGGATCATACAAACGCAGGAGCAATTTGATCAGAGTTGACTTTCCAGCACCAGTTGCCCCAGCAATACCGATCGTTTCTCCAGACCGTACTTTGAAATCGAGGCCTCGCAAGACTGGCTCTCCTCGACGATAGGTGAAATGGACCTGATCAAAGTGTATCTCCGCCTGCATCGGTTCAGGAAGGAATTGAGGTTCGGCGGGATCTTGAATTTTGCTTGGAGTCTGCAAGAGGCCAAATGTCCTACGAGCACTAGCCTTGGCGCGCTCATACTCATCAAGGGTGATCCCCATCCGAGTCAGGGGCCACAACATGCGTTGGATTAGCATTGAAAACAGTACCAACTCACCAACTGTCAGTACTCCTTTGTCTTCCAGAACCCAGTAACTTCCAAGTAGCAGAACCCCCCCAAAACCAATTGCCACTGCCATTCGAATGAGAGGGACATAGACCGAGCTGAAGCGAATTGCAGCATGGTTGGCTTTCTTGTATTCCAGTGATGCTTCAGAAACTCGTTGAGATTCAAATGCTTCTGCTGTGAAGCTCTTGATGACCAGGATACCTGCAATGTTGTTTTCCAGACGACTGCTCAACCCACCAACTGCTTCTCGAACTTGCTTATAACGTGGTGAGATGAGGTTTTGATAAAACCAGCTTCCCCAGAGAATCAAGGGCACAGGAATCAAGCCAATCAGCGCCAATTGCCAGGAAACATCCACCAGTACAAAAATAGAAAATAAAAACAAAACCAGCAATTGAAGCAGCTCGTTGAAACCCGTGTTCAAAAACCTTTCAATCTGATTGACGTCATCATTGAGCATCGCCATGGTCTCTCCCATGCGGTGATTCTCAAAGAATTCAATCTCACGCATCTGAATGTGGTTGTAAGCATCTGTCCGCAAATTGTGTTGGACTCGTTGAGCAAGGTTCATGAAGCCGTACTGGTAGGCCCATTCAAAAAGGCTCTCAAAGCCAAAGATGACAACTCCAAGAACCGCAAGGAAAACTGCAAGTGGCCATGGATCTGTAGTGCCCACAACATTCGCGATCCATTCAGGGGGTTCTCGGCGGACAGAATCTATCACCCAGCCCACAAGAACTGGAGGCATCAAGTCGAGAACTTTGTTCAGAATGCTGTTAAAACAAGCCCATGAAAACCAGCCCCGGTGAGGTAGGATGTAGTACAGCAGGCTGATCATTGGATGTGGAGTGGAATTCATCTAGTAACTTTCCTTAAATACCTCGTAGTTTTGAATTGGGCCAAGCGGGCTTCCAACTCAATGTATGCAAATCCATTCAGAACAATTCTTGAATGACATTTCAACGGAGTTATCCTGCCTGAAATCCAATAATTTTGCACTTTCTCAAAAACGCGAGTTCACATGTCGTTTTTTTGTCGTGGACCCTTGCTGTTAAGCTTGTTTGGAATCGGAATTTTTGCCTGCAGTAGCAATCCACCCAATCATGTTGATTTTAATTATCCAACCAATAAAAGACTGCATGTGATGGAGCTTTGTGAATTGCTCTACACTCCACGATATTCCCGATACGTTGCTCCCTCTCTGGATTCGCGGGTACAAAAACTGGTTCCGGTTTCAAACGGTGTGATCGCCCAATTTTATGATGGACGCCGGTATGAAGTGCCATTGGACTCCCAGCTGCCTCCGGGCGAACACTATTGTGTCTTTGAATCCAATCCAACTCCCTGTGCATCTAACGATGAGGACTGGGACCGTCGCTGTGAGCGAAAAACTCCGATGCGTATTGACCGATTTGCCAACTGAATCCCAAAACACTCTTCATGAATGCTTTGATTCTTGTCGATCTACAAAATGATTTCACTCCCAGTGGTGCGCTCCCCGTCCCTGAGGGGGACAGCATTGTTCCCCTGATCAATCAACTTCAGCAAAAGTTTGACCTAGTTGTAGCAACCCAGGACTGGCATCCCGCTGACCATCAGAGTTTTGCAATTCAGCATGAGGGAAGACAACCAGGAGAATTGATTGATCTGCATGGAATACCGCAAGTCCTCTGGCCAATTCACTGTGTTCAAGAAACGGAGGGAGCCCAATTCATCTCCAACCTGGATCAGAGTAAGGTCAAAAGAGTTTTCCGCAAAGGACAAAATCCACGCATTGACAGCTATAGCGGCTTCTTTGATAACGACCACCAGAGCAGTACGGGAATGGGAGAGTATCTACGGGAGCAAGGGGTAGACGAAGTCTTTGTGGTAGGTCTGGCAACCGACTATTGTGTACGCTTTACGGCAGCAGATGCTGCTGAGCTCGGGTTTCGTACTATCGTGATTTCAGATGCGACTCGTGGAGTGAATTTACAAAAGGGAGATGTCGACCGTGCCCTCGTAGCTTTGCAGGAGCAGGGAGTCCGAATCCTTCTAAGTTCGGAGTTACCCTGATCCGTCACAAAGATTTAAACAGTTCTCAGAAGTGCTAGCGGCTTCTGACGTAACGTTCGATGTGCTGCAAGACTAGCGGTTACAACGCTAAGGGCTACCACTGCCATCAAAGTAACCCCATTGCTCCACCAGTTGATTCTCCAGAGATTCTCGAAGACTACCCACGAAATGATGAAAGAAAAGATCAAGCTGAGTAGCAGGCCCGAAGCTGCTGCGAACAATGCCAGCAGCCCAAACTCTGTTTGAATAATGCGCATCACCAGAGGGAATCGTGCCCCCAAGGTCTTCAGCAGATTCATCTCCCAACCGCGGCTTTGCACTTCCTGGCGAGCAATGGAGTACAAGACCACAAGACCAGCCAGAATGGCTAAATACGCCATAAAATTAATGGCAAAGCTGACCTGATCAATGATTTCGAAGGCTCTTGCTAAAATTCTGGTTACATCAATTACAGAAATATTAGGATAGGCGCGGACGATGCTATTTTGCAGAGAAAGTCTTTTTTCAGGAGGAACATTCCGGATACTGCCAAGGAAGACCTTGGGAGCATCTTCCAACGCTCCAGGCTGCATTACAATAAAGAAGTCTGGTTGAAAAGTTGTCCATTCGACCTTCCGCAAGTTAGCCACTTGTGCTTCAATTGGAATCCCAGCGATGTCAAAGGTTAACCTGTCCCCAACTCGCCACTCCCGCCAGCTAGCAAATTCCTTTTCCAGAGACACCTGAACAGGCTGATCGCTCATGAAATCATAACGTCCACTGAGTGGCTCCCCCACTACAATCCCAAGGTTCACCTGATCCGCAGAAAGATAAGACAAATTGTATGTTCGACTTCTTCGTCGACGTTCACGGTTTTCATCACGTACTACATCATCTCTGTCCTGGCCCTGATAAATCTCTCCATTGACCATTGAGAGACGAGCTCTCACCAATGGAGAAAGGCTCTCAAGCGCAAAACCTTCTTGAGCAACCACGTCGGTTAGACCTGCGATCTGCTCTTCTTGGATATCAAACACAAAAAATGTTGGAACCCGACTGTCCTCAGGTCGTTCCAGTTCTTCGACTAACCCTTGCTGCAACTGTGGAATCAGATTGATTAGCAGGGTGCCCAGGGACATTGACAAGAAACAGGAAATCGCCGCAACTCGGTTACGATTCAGGCTGCGAAGAGCGATTTTGAAGACGGGTCTTTGACGATTTGAAAGATGCCCACAGGCCTTGAAGAGTAGCCAAGCCAACAACGCAAGGACCAGTAAGGCCCCCATGAAAAGCAACAAAAACAATCCTCCTCTTTTGAATCCGGCAACCCAGATCGTCAGCCCTCCATATACCAAAAGACCGGGTAAGTAGCTCACCAGCTTTAGCTTCCATGTATTTCCTCGACTAAATTCACGACTAGTATCTCGTAGTAGGGCAATTGGCTGAACCCGATGGATGGAAGTCAGTACAGGTAAACAGAAAATTAGACTGCCAATGGTTCCCACCACCATGGCCACGCCGAGACTGGCCCAAGGCATCTCTTGTTGAAACCCAAGCGGAAGGAAATCTGAAACAAGATGAGGTAGAATCTGTAACAAGGCTAGAGACGCAAAGGCGGAGACAATCACGGCCATTCCGCCCAGAATCAAAATTTGACTGAGTAGAAGGAGATAGGTTGACTTTCTGGCAGCTCCTAAACTCATGAGAATTGCTATTTCCTGAAAACGACTGTGCAGATAATCTCGGAATAAATAGGCCGCGCCCAATCCTGCTAAAAACAAAGCAACCAGCGAGACCATCCCCAGATAATCATTCAGATAGCCCAATGCTCGGCCAACCTGCTGGCTTGCTCCGGCAGGGGTTTGAACCCTGAGAGAGTATGCTTCTCCACCCAGTTCATCTAGATCCTTTTGCAGTTTCTTAGCGGCAAGCTCTTCATCAATTCCTGGAGCCAACTTATAATATTGACGGTGAAAGACCCGACTTTTTCCAACAGCCGTCAGGCCTGTGTTCTGGACCTGCTTGTAGCTCATGTAAATTCGGGAAGCCACTCCAAAAGTAGAGAAACTGGTTCCTGGATCCTGCAGAACTACGTCCGCAATCTTAAACATCTGGGTGCCAATCTGCAGGGAATCTCCTAGTTTCAAATCTAGGGAGGTCAGCAAGTCAGGATAGACCCAGATGACGGGCTCTTTCAGCGCTTGGGCAACTTCGCGAGGCCCAATGACTCCTTTTTCCTGAAGTTCCAGTTCTCCGTACAGAGGAAAACCGGCATCAACAGCAATGATCTGTGATAAGCGTGAATTGACTCCACTGGCAGACATTGACACAAAGGAGATCTGGCGACTCTGATCGATCGGTTCAAGGCTCTTGCTAATTGTGCGGAGTTCTTCTTCTGTGAAGGGACGAGTTGCATTGACCGCAATGTCAGCGGTTAGAATCCCTTTCGCATTACGCCCCAGATGACTTTGGATTGATGAATTGAAAGAATTGAGCGCTAAAAAACCTACCAACCCAATTGCCAGATTCAGGACGAAGAACGCACTGAATTTACGGTTGTTACGGATTTCTCGCCAAGCCAGTTTGAACCAGATCTGCATAGCTGTTTGATCAAAGAAAGGAGAAACAAAATGAGAGGATTATCAAAACGTTGATTCTAAATCCCCTGACGCCGACAGCGCTCACTGCAGTAGCGAACTTGGTCCCAATCACGAGCCCATTTTCGCCTCCAAGTGAATGGACGCTGGCAAACAGGGCAAACTTTCTGGGGTAGGTTCGATTTTTTGTGTGGCACGGTAGCTAAATAATCAGAATACCATGAAATGTGAGATTGCTTTGAGAAAATAAATAAATTCCTTCTGCAACGCTCAGACCCTACGAAGCATGTGGGTATTTGCGTTGCATCTTGGAAGGGCTCTTGTATCTTGCTGCTTTTACAAAACCTTCGAAGACTCTTTAACTATCTTCTTAGTCGCCCCGGAGAGTTGATTGAACGAACCAGCCTACCATCTCAAATCGCTTGTCCGCACGATTCCTGACTTTCCCAAACCTGGAATTCTTTTTAGAGACATCACAACCTTATTGAGTAATCCTGCTGCATTTCAGGAGACTCTTCAGTTGCTTGTCAGTCGGTATCGTGATGCGGAGCTTCACGCCGTCTGTGGCATTGAATCAAGGGGATTTCTCATCGGAGCGCCACTCGCCTTGGAATTGGGAGTTGCCTTCGTGCCTATTCGTAAACCTGGAAAACTCCCGGCGGCTGTTGAAAGGGTCGAATATGCGCTGGAATATGGAACGGACTCTTTGGAAATTCATAAAGATGCGCTTCAACCCGGTCAGCGAGTATTGCTGGCCGACGATCTCCTGGCTACGGGTGGAACCATTTCAGCAGCTGCACAACTTGTTCAGCGATTGGATACCATCGTTCATGAAGCAGCCTTCATCATTGAATTGGAAGGCCTTGGTGGTCGTCAGAAACTGTCATGCCCAGCCTTTTCATTGATGCGCTTCACAGAGGAGTGATGGCTGATTCGTACAGTAAGATCTGTGATTGGGAAGAAGCGAAAAAGCGCACTCAAAGCTGGAAAAAAGCTGGGCATCGGATTGGTTTCACGAACGGTTGTTTTGATATTTTGCACGCAGGCCATGTCCGTTATTTGCAGGAATCAGCTGCACAGGCTCACCAATTGATTGTTGGGTTAAATTCTGATGCCTCTGTTCAAGTCTTGAAAGGAAGCAGCCGTCCGATTGTTTCAGATGAGGATCGGGCCTATGT
>WTIF01000357.1 GCA_011522845.1 Deltaproteobacteria bacterium | reverse complement strand
TGTGTTGGTAAAACAGATGAAACTTGCCCTGAAACTGAATCAAACCATGGGGATCATTCATCCAACCCACAGATGGTTGAAAATGATAATTTTCCCTCCATGGATGCTGCGCAATTTCAGCTTTGTGTAGGGCAACATGCTCTTCTACCTGTTGAATCTTTTCTTGGTGCCGCTTCGCGTCGAAACTCAAAACATGACTCATTGATAAGTGAAACTCAGTGAGCCCCAATAGCTTTTCCAGACAGCCCCATTCTTCTGTTCAACTTCCAACATGTGTACTGCATTGAGCAAGTAGAAACCGGACGAAGTCAGTGGGATTTGAGCCCGTCCTTCAGCATCAGTCCGTACGGTTGACTCCTCCGCGCCTTCTCCAGCTTGAAAAATTCGGATCTGGATGTCAGAGATCGGTTCTCCCTGCCAAAACAGCCGAACCGGGAGGCTACTTTTCTGAGTTACATAGGGGTTCTCTTCAGCCAGTAATTCCAAGGGCATTCCCACCAGACGATCCTCTCCATCAGCTGTGCCCCCAATCGCCAATGCCTTTGCGCAGCGAACATAGTCCTCCCGGAAGCCTAGCTCCGGAAGTCCTCGCTCCTTGTGGCGTTCCAACACACCCTTCAAACCTTCATATTTGATAAAGCGCTCAAACTGCTCCTTGGATCTGTAGCGCATGTTGTCCGTGCTGGAAATGTAATTCACAATTTGCAGCCCTGGAGTGCGGACCTTCATTGCAAAGGCAGGCATGTCACCCTGCATCCCCTTGACGGGTCTTACTCCTTCCGCATCTAGGATTTGAAACTCTTCAAACCAAGAAGCAATATAGGGTTGTTGATTCCCTTTGAGGTGCTGACCTACCTTGATTTTGATTTTTAAGGTATCACCCACCTCTACGGAGGCCTTTTCTGGTTCCATCCAGAATTCATGAGCTTGGATTGAAATCGACGAGATCACGACTGCCACCAGCCCCAGTAACAATTTTTGGAGAATTTTCATGAATTTCCTCGATTCATCAGTTGTGTACAGCACGACCAATCCGTTGTTGGAGAAAGGTAGGCAGTTCACGAAGGGAGTGGTGCTTCAAGTTTTGACTGTAGTCTTAGCAGTCATATTGCCTAGCTGGGTCATGGCTCATGAAATTCGACCTGCGATTGCAACCTTTGCCATGCAACCCACCGGCGAGTACTCCATCACGATCAGTCTGAACTTGGAAGCGATTCTTTCGGGAATCGGTGCAGAACACGAAGACACCGATGATTCACCCAACGCGGAGCGTTACAACCAACTTCGAGAGCTGTCTTCTCAGGACCTAAACTCTCAATTTCAAGGCTTTCAACAGGAATTTTTGGATGGCGTAACGCTACGCTTTGGGGATGACATCGCTGAAAGTCCAGAAGTTGGGCAGTTGGCCATTCCAGAAGTAGGTGACTTGGAATTGGCACGAATCTCAGAGATCACCTTGACAGGGGTTGTTCCCTATGGTGCTGAGAGCTTTGTGTGGCAATGGAAGGAGGCCTTTGGTTCCAGCGTGATCCGTGTGCTCCCTCGAGGTGAAGGCGATGGTGTCTCTTTCTGGCTACAGAATGGCAATCCCAGCGACCCCATTTCCCTGGAAGGAATCGATCAGCGAACCAGGTGGGAACAATTTCTTGATTACATCATCATTGGCTTTGAACACATCGTTCCTAAAGGACTGGATCATATCCTCTTTGTGATTGGCATCTTTTTGCTGAGTACCCACTGGAAACCACTACTGACCCAGGTTACCGCTTTCACGATTGCTCACTCCATTACTCTTGGTCTTAGCATTTATGGCATCGTTCAGTTGCCATCCAACATTGTAGAACCGCTGATAGCTGCCTCAATTGTGTACGTAGGAATCGAAAATCTCTTCACACAAAAACTTCAGAAATGGCGCGCCACAGTCGTCTTTGCCTTCGGGCTCCTTCATGGCTTGGGCTTTGCCAGTGTCCTTTTTGAAATTGGCCTCCCTCGGGACGCGTTTCTGGAGGGCTTGCTTGCTTTCAACATAGGTGTGGAGCTGGGCCAACTGGTTGTGATTGCTGTAGCCTATGTACTTGTGGGGTTCTGGGGAAGAAACCGCGAATGGTATCGGCCCTGGGTGATTGTGCCTGGTTCCTTGGTTGTATCGATCGTGGGAGGTTGGTGGTTTTTAGAGCGGACGGTACTAGCAAGCTGATTCAGATCTGTCGTCGTGGCAACTTGGAAAACCGAAACTCTGGAGCCGACAAACGTTCTGGGGGGCCAATCCAGGCATAGGCCAACAGGCAGGGTTCACGGATACCCACTGTAATTCGATGGTGTTGCGTAGAGCGATTTAAAATCAAAGAGCCTGGGGCATAAACGGCGTTATCATTTTCTGACCAGGCTCCTGCTAGGGAGATATAGCTTTCCTCAATCTCATCATGACGATGCTGGGGATAGGTGGTTCCCGGAGCGAAGAGTACCAATCCCAGAATCAACCCCTCTGCTTGAATCGGCCCTTGGGGTCCCATCATCTCACAGTAGGCATAGCGCTTGGCAAGCTCCCTGGGTACTTTCTGATAACCGTACTCCCAAGTAAGCTGACTCTCTACTCGATACAACACACGCGACAGATTGGCCAATGGACCAGAATCTGCCAAGTCAAGGGCACGCCCCCAGTGTGCACTGACCGGCTTGTTCTCAGGTTGTCGTGGCGTGTAGTACGGATTGCTCTTCACGATTTTACTGATGGTCTCTCTTACACGCCGCTGATGGCTCCTGATGATGGAACTGCCCCCTGCAGAGCCTAACCGATAGACCTGGTCAATCTCCTGAAAAACATACTTCCAGTCTGGTACGTCATTTAATCGAATGTCCATCTGGCTCCTTTAGAAGAAGAGGATGGGCCACTAGCATTTTTTTCAACAGAGCCCGTATAGTTTGGCTCACAGCCATAGCATGCGCCTTGCCAGTTGTAGCCGTATCTCAGCTATTTTTTCTTAGCTCAAAGAACTTTCAAAAATTGCTTCAAAATTTCTATGAATTTCTGCTAAATTACCATTTAAGTTGCGAATAACTTAAATTCTAATCGCGGCTTTCAATTAATTTTTTGAATCTTCGCAGGAGAGAAAAGTGGATTTTAAACCAAAGAAAAGATTTCCCAAGAAGGAATTGAATTACTGGCTTCGAAGAAACTACACCTGGGATCACTCCAAGTGGAATGATTTGCTGACCGATCTGGATCAACAGGGCTTTACGGAATGGGTTAGTAACGCTGCGGGCAGAGATGCGTTGGGACTGTATCTGGAGACCAATCGCCAACCTGCCTGATAACTTTTGGAAGGACTGGAATTAAAGAAAGGGAAGTTTCCTTGAGACTAAGCTGGCTTGAATGCCTGCTCTTGATAGAGGCAACCAATTACACGAGGAACTCCCTCTAAGTAAAAGGTCTGGATTGGCCCTACCTCGAATGGCTGAGAACGAACAATCTGCTCCATCGGACGGTTCAGATGACAGCCATCCCCCAGTACCTGTTGGATAGGATTGAGTCGCGTTTGCCAAGAAGCCACCGATGGGTCTGAAGAGAGTCCATGTTCTAAGAAACAGAACCCACCACCTGGTCGCAATACCCGCCAAATCTCCCCGATTGCCTGCTCAACCTTGGCAATACTGCACAGCGTGAAGGTGCTCACCACAAAATCAAAGCTGTCGTTTTCCATTGGCAGTGCCTCGCCTGAGATCACATGGTGCTGAACAGGAAACGAGACTTTCTCAATACGCGCAAGAGCCTTCGGAGCCATCTCTGGATTAACATCCACAGCGTACACTTCCTCAACATCCTCCGGATAGAAAGGTAGGTTCAAGCCTGTCCCAAAGCCAATCTCCAACACTCTTCCACTGACGTTTCGCAAGGACTGCTTTCGCAGCGGATGCAAGTCCTTACTGGACATAGCCCAGTCACATAGACACGGAAACACATGCTTGGAATAGAGTTCTCTCAGCATGTTCGAACCTAGCTAAAGCCCATTTTCGATTCCCATACCCAGACGAGTTGAGCAGACCTCAATGACTGGATCCACCAAGGTGTTCATGATTTCATCAGTATTGACCAAGAAGTCTTCATAGCTGAAGAGGAAATCCAACACTTCTGCGTAACAAACGCAAGAAGCCTCAAGATTTGCCAAGCCACTGGCATCAAGACGACCTGTGCTTTCAAGGGCGGATTGAATACAGCTCGCATGAAACTCTTCAATATCTTCCTCAGGCCAATCCAGCTCATAGTCAGCCATTGCCAGCAGCGGAAAGAGTAGAACAGCGAATAACAGGCAACATTTTTTCATGGGGTTTTCTCCTTCATGACATGACTTGCGCTGAACATTGGTAAACCTTGAGAAAACAAGCCAAGCATCCTTTTATTGCTTCACTTTGAACTGCACTTCATTCTTACGCAGGAAGGGTAATGTCCAGGGTGGGTCATAGCGAGCTGTGCGGACTGCCCCCTGGACTTCAATCTGTTGGTTTGCTGCCCACTGCCTCAATTGCTGCTCTCTTTCTTTCAAATCATCTACCCCCATCAGTCCGCTAAACTGCAAAACCACAACTTTTTCAGCAGGTACTTCGCGCAATTGCACTCGTTGATCATTTGGAATCGGCACCGTCTCCAAGTTCCACTTGGAAGGCAGACTGAAGGCCATTCGCCACTGATTTGCCTGCTCTCCCTGATCCATCTGAACAGGAGCGGTCATCGCGATACTTTCGCTCTCTTTCTCTGCTTTTGCAGCCATTTGAACAGCTGATGAACGCGAGAGATTGTTGCCAAAGATATAGTCCGCCAGAATTCGGAACCCATCCCCTGAAGCCTGTTCAAAATCTTCTCCCTCCATGTAGACTTCGGCGACTAGGTAGGGTTGATACTCACGAATTTCAAATTTCCCTTCCTGCAGCTTTGTTTGATACGCTGGTTCTTCCCAGGCCCGCACTCCAACTACGGAGCAGGCAGATAGAATCATGTTGAACATCAGCATCCACCCCAACAAGCGTAACAATTGATTGGACCACTTTGATCGATTCACCCACATTTCAACCATCACTTTTTAGTAGTTTGCCATAACTCTGGATCTTGGAGCACTCCCGCAATGCCTTCGGAGGCAACTTCCAGCAACAACTCTCCTTTGGCGGCTGTTGCAACCGAGGGACTCCCAATCACTCCATTGGCAGAAACCTCCTTGAAAGAAACCCAGCGAGAAATCCCCGATTGATAATAGGGAATCTCTGGCGTTCCATCGGCTTGCGAGAGGATTGCCTGATCAACCAATTCTGGTTCCAAGGCCAGCATCATTGAAGTTTCTGCCTCTCCAGCGTGACGCACATTCTGTTGGACTTCAAGGATTTCGGCAAACTTCTGAGCTACCTCTGGTAGTGTCCAGTAGGTCCCAGCAATTACTCTCAACCCATCCAACTCTCTCACCAGCTCTGAACAGATCACATTCAGAGCCGCAATGTTTCCACCATGACCATTGAGGAGAAAGATTCTTTGGAACCCATGATGACGAATCGATCGACAAAGATTTTTCAGTAGCGCATGAAAGGTTTCAAAATCCAGAGTGAGCGTTCCACAAAAATCCATGTGATGTTCAGCTAGACCGCACCAAACCGTTGGCGTCACTACAATCGACTGATGTGTCTGAACTTTTAGTGCGGATCGTCGAGCAACTTCCGTCGCTAGCAAGGCATCTACCTTGACAGGAAGATGGGGCCCATGTTGCTCCGTCGAACCTACTGGAACAATCACAATGGCATTCGCCTCGGCTAGTTTTTTTAATTGAGGTGATCTTAGTTGCTCCCAGTGAATTTGCTCAGTCCTTTCTCATTTTCTCCAGCTGATTTTATTGATTGATTCATTTAGAAAAACCATCTTGCTGCATTTTCTGACAAACGCCAACTACTTCATAGAAATCAGTTTTTTTGATTGACACAATTTTTTTCTCTGGTTATATCTCCCCCACTCACTATCTCGCAGGCTATTTTGGTAAAACCAAATTTCTTATTTTGTAATTCCATGGATAGCTGGCTGAAGATGTGTGATTGGGCCTCCAAGGAGAGAAATTCATTTCAATGAACACCCGATTCACAAAGAAAGTGAGCCTTTTGGGGGAAGCTGCTCCCCACATTTCCATACTCTTTAAGAGGATAAGATCATGATGAAGAAATGGTTGACGATTGCTGCACTGGCCTTGGTGGGTTGGGCAGCCCCTGCGTCTGCTCAGGATGTTGATGTAGAATTGACCGGGTGGCCCTACCAAGTGGATGTGGTCCGGGAAAACCTTGAACGCTTCACAAGTCAGACTGGTTTGAGTGCGACCTTCAACCCCTTCCCCAGCAACGAGTACCACACCAAGATGGTCTCGAGCTTTGCCTCGGGAACCAACTTTGACATCGTCTATGTTCGCGATAGCTTCCTCGCAGAGTGGGCTGCTGCTGGCTGGATTGTACCCTTGACTGGCTTGCCCGGTGTTGATGAGTACATGGCCGATCTCCCTCAAGGGATCATTGATCAGATGTCATTTGAAGGGGAAGTCTACGGTCTGCCCTACTACTCTGGTAACTCTGTCTTCGTTTACAATGAGCGCCTGTTGAAAGAGGCGGGGCTTGGTGCACCACCAAAAACATGGAACGAATTGATGAAGCAAGCCCAGACAATGAAAGACAAAGGGGTCATAGCCAGTCCCATTGTGATTGGTCTCGCAGCGAACGAAAATTCAATTCTACGAACACTGGAAATTGTTGCAGCCGGCTTTGGTGGTCGCTTCTTCAATGACAAGTTGGAACCTGTATTCCAGGAGCCAAATAGCGGTGTACGCAAGGCACTTGCCTGGATTGCTGATGGCATGAAGAGTGGGTTGATCAATCAGGCCTCCATGAGCCAAGGAGACGGTGAAATTGATCAGTTTGTCCGCTCCGGTACTGCAGCGTTCAGTCTTGTTACTGACTACGAGATGAAGGTGCTCAACGACTCTGAGCAATCCAACGAAGCAGGCAACATCAAGAATGCCTTAGTCCCAGGCTCTGCTGATGCCACCAGCGGTACGATTGGTTATGTGCGTCTCTATTCCATCACGTCAGAAGCCGATAAGGAGCAGGCCTGGAAACTGGTTCAGTTCCTTGGAGGTAAGGATGCCACTGGGGTGTACTATGTGCCCAAGCGCTGGGCCTTGGAGTTTGGACTCGGCTTCTCCCCGGCTCCACTCTACAAGGACGCTGATGTCCGCAACTCAATCTCTGGCTGGATCGACCCTGACCTGCTCCAGGAGCAAGCCAAGTATGCGATCAACCGAGGTTATCGCTTCGTACCCTATTTCTCAGACTGGGAGATTGAAGCCTGGGCTGGTTTCCAGGAAATCATCAACGGTGGAGACGCTGACTCCATCCTTGAAGAGTTGGCGGAGAATTGGAATGAGTTGCAGTCAGAGTACTGATTCACTGCTTCTTCCATTGATCCTATAACAACAGGAGGGCATTCGTTCAGAATGCCCTTTCTACAATGACCAAGAATTCCTCCACAGAAATTCCCCAAGGAAGACTGGCGCTGATCTTCAGTGCACCAGCTTTGCTAATCCTTGCGGTGACCGTCCTGGTTCCACTGGCTTACGCCATCTATCTCAGTTTTCATCGCTATAACCTTAAACGAGCCAAGCGACCTTTTGCGGGTTTTCGGAATTACGAGAAAATTCTGACAGATGATAAATTCTGGGATTCGCTGGCAACTAGTTTTATCTTTGCGGCGAGTGCCGTGGCAGTCATCACCGTCGTCGCTTTCTTCCTCGCCTTGCTTTTGAATCAGGATTATCCAGGAAGAGGGATCCTTCGAGCACTATTACTGATCCCCTGGGCGATCCCTGATGTGGTCAATGCTCTTCTCTGGAAGTGGCTGTTGCATCCAGCTTTTGGAGTAATGAACGCTCTATTTCAAATGGGAGGCATCATCGATCAATATGTTGCCTGGTTGACCACGATGCCGAGTGCGATGATCTGGGTGATCATTGCCTACTCCTGGAAAAACATCCCCCTGGCCACACTGCTTATTCTTGCAGGACTACAAACGATCCCCAAAACCCTACACGAAGCAGCAGAACTGGAAGGCGCAAATGCCTGGAAGCGGACCCAATACATCACGCTGCCTTTACTTCGTCCAACACTCACAGTCGTGCTGATCTTTGAAACCATTTTTGCCCTAAAGGTATTCGACATCATTTATGTATTGACTTCAGGAGGCCCCGGCAAGTCCACCACTGTCCTCGGTTGGAGCATCTACATCAACACCTTCAAGAAACTTGATTTCGGAACGGGCAGCGCGCTGGCCATGATCCTGGGCTTGATCACCCTCTTCATCGCCATCGTCTTCTACGCCTTCCTCGACCGTGGGGAAAAACAGTGAAGCGTAATAACCTCACTCGCTATATTCTCCTTTATTTTGCGTCTGCGCTTTTCCTGCTGGTCTTTATCGGTCCTTTCGTCTGGCTCGTCAGCTCCAGCCTGCAACTCGAGCGGCAGCTCGTCAAAGTCCCTCCTGTTTGGTTGCCCGATCCTGTTAGCCTGGCGAGCTACAAGGAAATCTTCATGGGTGCGTTTTTCGATGAGGCTGAGGTTTCCTCTTACGGCGTTAGTTCTTCCTATCAGTCACGGATATATCTCGGCTCTTTCCTCAACAGTGGAATCATTGCCCTCAGTGTCTCTTTCTTCAGTGTGGTTTTTGGGGCCTATGCCGCCTACCCCATCGCACGCCTGAACTTCCGAGGTAGATATACTCTGCTTTTTTCGATCCTGGTCGTACGACTTATCCCTGCCCTCGCTCTGGCGATTCCCATTGTGCTCTTCGCCAAGAAAATGGGGATGAATGACAACCTGCTGACGCTGATCTTCATCAACATGTCTTTTGTCCTGCCGTATTCGATCTGGTTGCTGCAAGCCTACTTCAAAACCATTCCTACCGAATTGGAGGACGCAGCTCGAATGGATGGCTGCAACCGCTTCCAGGTCGCTAACAAGATCATCATTCCCTTGTCGATCCCTGGGATGACGACTGCAGGAATTCTTGCCTTTCTTTTGTCCTGGGGGGAATTCCTCTTTGCTCTACTGATTACAGAGACTGAACAGTCCTACACAAGTACCGTGGTCGCCGCCATGTTTGCCAATGACGTCGATGTCAACTACGTCACCATCATCGCAGCAGGTGTGCTGGCCGTGATCCCCCCCGTGATTTTTGCTCTATTTTTCCAGAAGTACATCATCAGTGGCCTGCTCTCCGGAGCTGTTAAAAATTGAAAAAACCCTCCAGCAAAACGGCCACTGGCCAAGCTATCGATCTTAGTGTGTGCAGCGATGCTCGAAATGCCCCTTGACGGAAAGCAAGCACCCATAACTGGCCAAGCCCTAATGGAGGACTACCAAGACAAGCTTGCTCAGTTGAAGTGGGGAGAATCTAAGTGAAGAGCAATCGGATCATTCGCTACATACTCCTCTACCTTGCTTCTGCGCTGTTTCTGGCTGTCTTCGTCGGCCCCTTTCTCTGGATGATTGGTGCCAGCTTGCAACTAGAAAGACAGTTGATGCAGGTTCCTGCTTCCTTGTGGCCTGATCCTGTGAGTTTTGCCAGCTACAAGGAAATCATTTATGGAGCCCTGTTCGATGAAGCCGTGATTTCAACCGAAGGGTATAGCTCCTCGTACCAAGCTCGCGTCTACCTTGGTTCCTTTGTAAACAGTGGCATCATCGCCTTGAGTGTCTCCTTCTTCAGCGTGGTTTTTGGAGCCTATGCTGCCTACCCCATCGCGCGCCTGAACTTCCGCGGTCGCTACACCCTGCTTTTTTCCATTCTGGTTGTCCGACTTGTACCAGCCCTATCCCTAGCTATTCCCATTGTGCTCTTTGCCAAGCAAATGGGGATGAATGACAACTTGGTGACGCTGATCTTCATCAACATGTCTTTTGTCCTGCCGTATTCGATTTGGTTGCTGCAGGCTTACTTCAAAACGATTCCCACTGAGCTGGAGGACGCAGCTCGAATGGACGGCTGCAACCGCTTCCAGGTAGCCAATAAGATCATCATCCCTCTCTCCATTCCAGGCCTAACGACAGCAGCCATTCTCGCCTTCTTGTTATCTTGGGGGGAATTCCTCTTCGCTCTGCTGATCACCGAGACCGAGAAGTCCTACACCAGCACCGTCGTCGCTGGGATGTTCGCCACGGCGCTTGATGTCAGCTATGTCACCATCATCGCTGCCGGGGTCCTCGCTGTGATTCCCCCCGTTGTCTTTGCTTTGTTCTTCCAGAAGTACATCATCAGTGGCCTGCTCTCCGGGGCTGTCAAGTGATGTGACCGGCCTTGACCTTCCGGTTACCCTAGGCAAAAGCCTCCCCTCTACCTCATTGCTTGTGCCTACACGACTGGAGATCCTCCAGAAATTTTTCATCAGTTTCCCGATAAATATATTTTTCATGTTATTTAAATCTCAAGTGAGGTCTTTCTC
>WTIF01000183.1 GCA_011522845.1 Deltaproteobacteria bacterium | reverse complement strand
GTCCAGGGAGGTACCAGATCAGATTCGGACTGGTTTCCGAAATGGATATGATCCGGAAAACTGCCGCTTGATAAGCATTCAATTGAGAGGGATCTGGTTCATCAACGTATATCTACCCCAAGGACAATCAGCAGATTCAGAAAAATTCGCCTACAAATTAGAATTTCTAGAACAGCTGACTGCCGAGTTGTCAAATTACCCAAATGCAAAACTAATCGTCCTCGGTGATTTAAATATAGCTCCCGAAGAAATTGATGTGCCGGATCCTGCTGCGATGAAAGACATGGTTAGTTTCAGACCAGAGGAAAGAGCGGCTTTCCAAAAACTTCTGGCTCTAGGATTGCACGATGTGTTTAGGAAATTTAATAAGGATTCAGGTCAGTACAGTTGGTGGGATTACCGGACCAGAGGGTTTGAAAGGAACGATGGGATGAGAATTGATCACATTTTGGCTTCTGGCGATTTGCTTGAACAATCTACCCAGAGCTACATCGATCTCGAAAATCGTTCCAAAGCTAAGCCCTCAGACCATGCCCCAGTATTTAGTTTTTTCAAAATAAGTGATTAAAAGCATGATGGCTTTAGATTGGCGTAAAACACTCATTATTAGTCTGCTTCTTGCATCTGTGAGCATAAATTGCTTTGCATCAAATAAGAATGATCCACCTTCTTCAACAGCAATCATGGTCGATGTCCCAGTCAGAATTTTGGGGGTGGGTTTAACAGTTGTCTCAAGTGCTATATTTGTTGCAGCTAGCCCATTTGCTCTAATTTCAGGCAGCCTCGAAGACACTTGGAATGCACTGGTCATTGAACCATTGGAGTTCACTTTCACAAGACCCATGGGAAAGTTTGATGATTGGAAAACAAATCCCACTGCGGAAACAGTAGCTTTGGAATTGGAGAATTGATGAGAAAGTTTTTAACGTCTTTGCCACTGATGCTAACTTTGATGTTGTGGGCAGTTCCAGCAAAAGCAGACTTGTTATCGGTGCACGCTGACATCCCCCTTTCCTTTAGCCCCACCCAAGAAGGCTCGGACAGTCCAGACTCAATTTCAGGCGCTCGCGTTGGTCTCAGTTTGTTTATACTCCCACTTGGGATTGCATATGAGTCTTATGAAGTTTCCTACACAAGTGACTCTGTTGATTCTAAAGACACCTACCAAATCGCTAGTGTGTTTGTGAATCTTCCAGTTCCAGTTATTAATATTGCATTGGGGGCCGGGGCTGGAATGGTTACTGGAGAAGGTGAGAAAAAAGATGGTACCAAACTGACAGCAGATGATTCGGCGGCAACAAGTTTTTTTGCAACATTAGGCTACCCGATTCTCCCGCTTTTCGATGTCCACGTCGGATATCAAGTAATTAATGGTAACAAAGTGGAAGTCAAAAATCCCAGTGGAGGGATTGAATACGAAAGAGATCCATCTGGTACTGTTTGGACAGCAGGTATCAAAATAGGTTTTTGAAGGATTCAATTGAAACTGATAGCTAAAATTAAATTCTTAGTTGTAATTTTGTTCATTGGATTTTGTTCAGGAACTGCACAAGCTCAATTCTTCGGCTTCAGCGTGGACACTGCGGTGGACTACACAGTTGCCCCAGATAAAGTAACAGGAGGAACAATAGGTGTCATCCATCCTATTGGGTTTGTTCCAAATTTTGGATACACTCAGGTGAAATTCAAAGAAGAATCTGCGAATGTATCTTCAAGTGTTCAGTTAAACAGTGATGTAACGATCACTTCTTACAACATCTTCTTTAATATCCCTTTTCCAGTGGTAGCAATATCCCTAGGTGCTGGTATTGGAGAAGCAAAAGTCGAATCAACACTAACAGGATATGGAAACAAACCTTCCATTTCAAAACCATTAGTGGAAGCCTTTACAAGAGTGGGCCTACCGTTTTGGAACTTTATTGAATTCCATCTTGGAATACATGCTATAAAAGTAGCCTCTAATATAGATAGAGGAAAGGCGTGGTCTTCAATTGACTCCAATGTCGATTCTGTTGACACAGAAAAAGATTACACAGGAACATTAACTACCGTTGGACTTCAATTCGCTTTCTGAACTACTGGCAAATCAGTCTTGCCGTTTCAGATACGCAACTACCTCACTTCATCAACTCAACAATCTTCCTCCTGAACGACTTCCTGAAGTAAATTTTGGCCTCTCTGAGAAAAGAAACCAAGAATATCTTCTCGGTCGACTAGCAATCAGAGACGCACTTGGCTCATTCGGAAATGTGCCAGCTTGGATTGAAAGAGACCCACTAACAAAAGCTCCAATTTGGCCAAAAGGTATCACTGGGAGCCTATCACATTCTTCTGGATTAGCTCTCGCGGTGGTTAGCGATAGTCCACCAATTCTTGGTTTGGGTGTGGATATAGAAAAAGCCAACCGAACCCTAGATCCAAGAATTGAAAGGCATATTTGCACTCATGATGAGTCAGAGGATCTGCATTCTCTCCACTCAGAAAATTTCGCTATCCGACTGCTTCTGACCTTCTCTGCAAAAGAATCATTATACAAATGTTTCTACGGGAAAATTCCCAGGAATTTTCTGCGATTTAAGAACGTTTCTCTAAAATGGGAATCAAATACATGG
>WTIF01000210.1 GCA_011522845.1 Deltaproteobacteria bacterium | reverse complement strand
GCCAGGACATAGTCAAAGTGTCGAAAAAAAGATGCCGCATTCCTGGAAAGCTGGGCCTCAAACAATGCATTTGAGACGTCAGCTAGAAGCGATGGCCAATGGTGGAACCGTCATTATTTGTCCCCCGGGGAATCCCTACCGCTGCCCTCCAGGGCCCTATGAGCGAGCATCGATGATTGCTCATTACCTAAAAAATAATAAGCCAAACTCAAAGATAATTATCTTGGATCAGAAGGAAAAATTCTCAAAGCAGCCCTTGTTTACTGACGGATGGGACATGCATTATGGGGATATGATTGAGTGGCGTTCCGCCTCTGCAGGAGGTATGGTCACAGAAATTGATGCTGATGGAATGAGGCTCAATACGGATTTCGGCTGGGAAGAGGGAGACGTGATCAACTATATTCCAGCCCAATGGGCTGGAGCAGTAGCGCGAAAATCTGGATTGGCTGATGATAGCGGTTGGTGTCCAGTTAACCACGTTACTTTCGAGTCAACACTGATTCCAAATGTTCATGTCATTGGTGATGCTTGCAAGGCTGGAGCAATGCCGAAGTCTGGTTTCTCAGCTAATAGTCAGGGTAAAGTAGTAGCAGCGGCTGTGGTTTCGATGTTTTGGGGAGAAACCCCTGTTTCGCCATCCTTCGCCAATACTTGCTATAGTTATGTAACGCCTGATTACAGCGTTTCAGTTGCAAAAGTATACAACATTCAAGATGGCAAAATCGCTGGTATCGATGGGTCTGGTGGTGTGAGCCCCAAAGATGCAGGTGAAATTGTTCGTAAAACAGAAGCCACCTACGCACAAGGCTGGTACGATAGTATCACCTACGACATGTTTGGCTGATTCATCATGAAAAAACAGGCTGTGGGCTATTTATGAAAACATGGCCTGTTTTCATTCATTTTTCTTTTCAAGCAGGGGCCAACGCAATTCGATCTCAAGGCCCCCGAAAGATCCCCTTCGGGCACTGATCCTTCCCTGATGCGCCTGCATCAGTTCTTGGCAAATAGCTAGACCCAGTCCACTTCCCCCACTGACACGATTTCTGGATTGCTCAGTTCTGTAAAACCTGTCGAACAGGTGTGGTAGATCAACTTCCGAAACCCCCGGTCCATTGTCACCTAGTAACAGAACAACTTCATTCTGATCAAAACCACTACGAATATCGAGATTGCTTTCTGGAGCATGGCGGGCTGTGTTTTCCATCAAGTTCAAAAGAACTTGATGCAGACGGTCGTAATCTCCATTTATAGAAAGCTCAGCTTGTGTTGGTACCCAGTTAACTTTCACTTTAGCTGCTTCTAGACGAGTTTGAGCTTGTTTCAAAGCCTCCGTCACAAGCTTATTGAGTTCAAGTGGCCTAAGGAAGAGTTCAAGCTTGCCTAGTTCAAGATGATTGATCAGGCGGAGGTCTTCAACGATTCTTTGTAATCGAGTTGTCTCCTGATGCAAGGAGGCTAGGCTATTTTGATCGAAAGGTCGGACACCATCTTCCAGCGCCTCAATTTCTCCCTTCAAGATAGAAAGTGGGGTTCTTAATTCATGAGCAGTATCTGCAAGCCATTGCTGTCGTTGGTATTCATAATTTTGGAGAGCAGTTGCCATTTCATTGAAGGCTTGCGCTAATTGTCCTAACTCATCAGAGGTTGCCACAGGGATACGTGTATCTAGGTGGTGTTCTCTAAGTTTTTCTGTTCCACTTTTTAATTGACGCACCGGTTTCAGAAGCTGTCTGGAAACTAGCCAGGCGATCAAAGCACCTAGTAGGACTAAGGAACCACCAAAAAACCAGAGCCACTGAAGGTTTCTCTCTAAAAAACGAAGGCCGCTTTGTGGAACGTTCCCATGCCATTGGAGAAAGGCGACATTTCGGTCTCTATAGTTTATCGGTAGTCGCAAGACCACATTTTGATTTGACGGCTGCCCGGCAATTAAGCGCCCTTTTGTATCGACCAAGGTTAGATTTCTTCCCCATTCTCGGGCCCTGGGTAGTTTGCGAATCCGTGGTCCATCCAGATCAGGGCTTGATTCAAACAGTTCAAAGGGTTCATCAAAGTCTTCAAACAAATCTCTGGGACCATATTTTTTTGGTCTCTGCATATTTATTGGAAAATTTTCTCCATCTAAGACTGCTTGTCGGAGAGATTCCTGGAGTATGATGAACCAATAGATTCTTTGATTCTCAAGAAGGTTCCAACTCCGTTGGATGGCGTAGTGTTGTTCCAGCACCCCGATAACATAACGTAGACGTCCAGATTCCTGCTGTTGTAGAAAGTCTCTAAATTCTGAACGGACTTGGTGGTTTACAGCAAACATCATCAGACCCATTAATAATACAGCATGAAACACAAAGGCTAAAAATAGCTTTGTGAACAATGAAATTAATGGCTTACGGAACACAATTTATCTCTGATCCTGTAGACTAGATTTTTGTTGAGTATGAGGAGGAGGCATCAATCGATTTGTGAATATCACACTGAAATGACGAAAGTTCATCACCTTAATCTGCGACTTAAAAACTTTACTGAAAATATTAGTAGAACCTAGCTGATTAAGCTTTAAATATTGGATTCTCTTTTTGAAAAAATCTTTTCTACGTTAAAGGGTGAATTAT
>WTIF01000170.1 GCA_011522845.1 Deltaproteobacteria bacterium | reverse complement strand
TTATTATTGTTTCATTTGTCAAGGATTTTCCTCTTGCGATTGTTGAATCTACTCATAGCGAGTACCTCTGCTTCAGCATTTTTGTAACAAAACTGAGCCAGCTGAATACCCAGCGCCAAAAGCGCAAAACACTCCCCAAGATCCTGGATCCAAATTCTGGGATTCAGAAAAAGCTAATACCACTCCAGCTGCTCCGGTATTGCCATAATTCTTTAAAACTAATGGAAGTTCAGCATGCGAAGGCTCTCGCTCTAGAATTTTTTTTGCGAGTAATAGATTCATTTTGCTATTTGCCTGATGAAGCCAAACGCGCTTGAGTGAACTGCGCCTGATACCCTCTTCATCCAACTGATTCAGTATCATCTCAGAGACGAGGGGAACAATTTCCCTAAATACTGCCCGACCTTGCTGAGAAAATAGATTTCTAGGATGCCATGGATCTGTCCTGTTCACTGCTTGACGGAGAAAACCTCCATCATTTCTAATGTTGTTTGAGAAATGAGTTTGGAGTTGGATATTCTTAACGGAGAAAGCATTGCTGGATTTTGATGTCTCACTTCGTTCTAGATAGAGTGCGCCTGCAGCATCCCCAAATATAAAATGGCTATCTCGATCCCTGAAATTGAGATGCCCAGTGTAAAATTCAGGGCTCACAATCAAAACTCCAGGAAGCTCAGGCTGTGTCAATAGTGAGTTGTAGGCCAATCGAATGGCAAAAGGTACTGAGGAACACGCAACGTTCATATCGAAAGCAAACCCATTAATGCCAAGAGCTTTTTGAACTTCGATGGCTAAACTGGGATAAGGGCGCTCATAGTTGGAGCAGGCTGATATCAGCATGCCAACGTCACTGGTTGACTTTTTTGCTTGATCCAATGCATTTTTGGCGGCTGCTAAACCCATTTCCGCTTGATAACTCAATTCATCTGGATTTCGATCTCCTAGATTAGGTCGCAGCCTTTTTGGATCAATAATTCCACTAGCCTCCATTACGTGTCGCTCTTCAATTCCTGAAGCATTTTTGATGAAATCAGCGCTAGAGTTTTTTAAGGCGGTCCTATCACCAGCTGCAATTTCTGCTGAGTACTCCCGGTTGTATTCCTCAACATGAGCGTTATAGGCCTTAACCAAGGTCTCATTATCAATGACTTCTGAGGGAATAAAGGTTCCACATCCTGTGATAAGGATTTGATCAGTCAAAGTTCTTCTCGAAATTAAATTTGATCCAACCAGTCAATCTGGCCTTTGCCAATCCTAATGACATCTGGCGCCTCAGTAGTGAAGTCGATAATCGTCGAATGCTCAGCAAAAATTTCACCTCCATCAATCACTAAGTCCACTTGCTTACCAAATTCCTCATGGATTTCCCATGCGTTGTCAAAAAGGTGGTCCCTACCGCTATAAAGTGAACTACTGAGAATGGGATTCCCCAGTTCTGAAACGACTTGTGTAGCAATGATTTGATCAGGCCAACGAACTCCAATTGTGCTTCGTTTCGTCAATAAAAGTTTGGGGACGATTTTGGAGGCTCGGAACAGAAAAGTATATGGACCCGGAAGGTGGCGTTTTAAAATTTTGAAAACTGCTGTGTCAATGCCCTGCGAATATTCTTGGATCTGTTGAAGGCTGGAGCAAATGAAAGTCAAATGTCGTTTGGCATCGACATCCTTGATCAAACTTATTTTTTTTAGTGCTTTCTTGCTGTAGATGTTGCAGCCCAGTCCATATACGGTATCTGTGGGATAAATGATGACTCCATCATTTTGGAGGACGTCAATGACTTGGTTGATGTAACGGGACTGTGGATTGTACGGGTGAATTTCGAGGAGCATTAAACTAGCGTGGAATACGAGGCTGGGTCTGTTTGATAGTTTCTTTCTGGAATTTTGCCTCTTGTTCCTTCTCCCACTGGGACCGAGGGTCTCCGTCTTTCTGGGATTCCAAACACTGTTGAAGGAAGTTTTGAAAGATGTTTGTGACCGAGTCTAATTGAGTGATCAAACGATGATCAGCTGGTAGTAGGTGAAGCGGAACTTGGTAATTACGTGCAAAATTGATCGCATTTGCGACTGGAACCACCTCATCATTCCACCCATGAACCATTAAGGTTTTCTCCGCAATTGGCTTCGGCGAAGTTGGTTCCAGGTTTTCAAGGCCAACAGCAGATGCCATCAAAAACAGTCCCTTCGGCTTCAGCTTCTCTGAAGCGCAAAGTGATACCCAACTCCCCATACTTGAGCCAACAAGAATTAGTTTCTCTGTAGCAGAGGATTGAAGCGAAAGTAACTTCTCAACTCGTCCATAGCCGCTCTTAATGCCTGAGTAATCAGGACTGACCACTCTGAAATTCAAATTTTCAGCGACCTGGGCCAATCTTTTGATCTTTGTTCCCCAAGGACCACTTTCCTGCCCATGTGCAAAGTAAACTATTCGCTCGTTTGCCATGATCAGTTAATTTCCATCGTTTGAAGAAACTGGATTTCTGGCCAATCTTCGATTGTTCGCTCAAGTCTCCATGCATTGGCTGGAAGATAAACAAGATTCCCTTGAGAGTCCCTAGCTAAGGAATCAAGAAACTGTTTTTCAAATCTTTTTAAAGCCTCAGCGTCCTGAGGCACTACCCATCGTGCCGTTAAAAAATTTGCCGGTTCTAAGTGAGATTCGACACCATATTCATTTTTCAGACGAGCAAGAATGACATCGAACTGCAAAATTCCAACTGCTCCCAAAAGGTAATCATTGCGATTAAGTGGTCGGAACAACTGAACAGCTCCTTCTTCAGTGAGTTGTTGCAGGCCTTTTTCTAATTGCTTGGCTTTCAAAGCATTGTCGATTCGGACTTTCCGAAAGTGCTCTGGGGCAAAATGTGGAATGCCGACAAATCGGAGATCTTCTTTTTCAGTAAAGCTGTCCCCGATACGGATGGTTCCGTGATTGTGAATACCAATAATGTCGCCGGGGAACGCTTCTTCTACATTTTCTCGATCCTGAGCGAGAAACATTATGGCATTGTGTAATTGTACTTCTCTTCCCAATCGTTGATGTTTGACACGCATTCCACGCTGGAAGCGTCCGGAACAGATCCTCAAGAAGGCGATTCGGTCCCGATGAGCTGGATCCATGTTTGCTTGAATCTTAAAAACCACTCCACTGAAGGCCTCTTCGTAGGGAGAAACCTCGCGAGTTTGCGTAGATCTTTGTCTTGGTGCAGGGGCGACTTCCACAAAGGCGTCAAGCATCTCAGAGACACCGAAGCTATTGATTGCGCTTCCAAAGAAAACAGGAGTTTGTAAACCCTTCAGATAGTGTTCGCTATTGAATGGAGTTGAAGCCCCTTCCAGCAACTCGATATCCTCTCTCAGTTCATCCGCTTGTTTGCCCAATAGTTCATCCAATTTGGGATCGGCAAGGTCTGTGATGCGAACGACATCGTCAACTTTCTTTGTTCTGGAGGCGGCAAATAAGGAAAGCTCTTTACGATATAGGTTGTATGTTCCTCTGAAGGATTTTCCCATCCCGATGGGCCAACTCATTGGAGCACATTCGACTCGCAGACTCTCTTCAACATCTTGAAGCACATCTAGAGGTGGTAGTCCTTCTCGATCAAGTTTGTTTACAAAAGTTATGATCGGAGTATTTCGCAGTCTGCAAACGTCCATCAATTTTCTGGTTTGTTCCTCAACACCCTTTGCACTGTCAATGACCACGAGGGCGCTGTCAACTGCAGTAAGAACTCGATAGGTGTCTTCAGAAAAATCCTGGTGTCCAGGGGTGTCTAGAAGATTTACCTCACAGTTTTGGTAGGAAAATTTCATCACAGAAGAAGTAACGGATATACCACGCTGCTTCTCAATTTCCATCCAGTCACTGGTGGCGTGACGACTGGCTTTCCGAGCCTTGACGGAGCCTGCGAGTTGTATTGCTCCACCGTAGAGCAGAATCTTTTCCGTGAGCGTCGTTTTCCCGGCATCAGGGTGACTAATGATTCCGAATGTTCGACGTCTATCAACTTCCTGTTGGAATTGTGAAGTACCCATGAATCAGATTGCTCGCTGCGATGCCAGTTGTCGATACTCAGCAAGTCTTTGTTCTACGCGTCCAAGTGATGCTGCAAAGTCCTTGTTCATATTTTCTTTTTTTAACGCCTCAAGATAGGCTCCTCTAGCCTGCTGGTAGTCATCCCTGCTGAGAGCCCCAGCTTCAT
Organism: Deltaproteobacteria bacterium; assembly: GCA_011522845.1. Taxonomy (GTDB): domain Bacteria; phylum SAR324; class SAR324; order SAR324; family NAC60-12; genus JCVI-SCAAA005. Next base: position 6,495 of record WTIF01000170.1, on the reverse strand, counting down.
AACTCAATCCAAGATTATACCAGTCCTCGGCAGTCCGATCATTTTTTGAGAGTGACTCTAGGCGCTGACGAGCTTTGTCCCAAAGGCCATCTCTCAGCAGTTCCTCTGCACGTTCTTCTTTTCCTCCTTCCGCAATCAAAGCTTTAATGCGTTGAGTAGTTGGTGAGATGCTTTGAATGAAAGATTCAACAGTTTTTGATCCTAATTTTTGAAGAATTTTCTCTCGCTCTTTATCTGGCAGAGCTTTGAGATTTGGCTTTGGAAGTCTATTGCCTTGGTAAAAAATTTCTTCGGGTTTTGTTTGTTCGACAAATGCTAGTTCCCTAATTGGAATCGGAATCAAAGGATTTGTAGACCGATCTACCAAATTGGCTATACCCTGTACTGGTCTGGCCTCATAGCGATGTCGATAACTTTCAGGATCAATAATTTGCTTGCCGAAACTTTCTGTAGAAATTCGAACAGCTATTGTGTTTTGTTCTTGATCTCCACCAACGATAGTTAAGCTGAAGATCGTTTCGGCATAAAGAGAAATATTTCGGTAGCGGTAGGTTCTGATGACTTGATTGACCAGTGGTAGATCTGAATTTACAACAATCTCAGTCGATGACGTTGCTTTTCCAAGGTCATTAAGAGGGGAATCTAACCCTCCAGGTCGGCAAACATAAGACCTGCCATCAAATGTAAGAGCATCTTCGCCGATTGTGACACTAGCATCACTAGATAATCTACCTCCAGTCTCACCCTTACAAGTTGCCAGCTCAGTGAATTGTCCTATTTCTTTCTCTCCACCGCTAACAATTTCGCCCTGTATTACCCCTACTCGTTGGCCAAATTCCAATTTTTCTAAAGGCAATGTGTCTACGATCTGAGCATTGAATTGCCCTAGGTCGTTTAATTCATTGACAAGTTCCTGTAGCAAAATCTCCTTCAAATTTAGTCGATCACCCTCAGCCTGAACCATATCCTGACGAATGAAGATTTCCGTAACTTCTCTGGGAACATGTAGTTGGGCTGGTTGCTGAACATTCAATTCTATGGCCGAGTTAGAACTACAGCCAATTAGCAGAAACAGACACATTATCACCAATAAATATGTGAATCTCATTTTGCTCAAGGTTGCAGTAGGGTAGGAAGATTAATTTCTAATGAGAATAGGAGACTCTTTTCCAAAAGACAATTGGCGGTTGTCGGAGGACTCAAGTTCCTGTCAACTTCTGCTGGGAAATTTGTTTATCATTAATGCGGACGTTGATAATAATCCGATTAATTTTTACTCGGGGAGAACGAATATCTGGTAGCCTTCTGGCTTAGGAAAGCTACCGATAGGGAGGACCAGAGCAATTTACTTTGATGATTCAATTACCTTGATGGCTTTTAGTGCCTTATCCTTAATATCTTCGTTGTCTAATAGGTCAGCGGCCTTGTGTAATGAACGTGCATCAGTAATTTTCACCCCAGGTGGGTAAATATCAAGCATCTTCAAAACTCTCTCTTGCACTAACTCAAATTTCTCAGACTTCAGATCATTCTTATTCTGAAGACGCCAAATTTTGAACAGACCCTCACTATAGAGATCAACTGGAGCTTTGTTTGAAATCGCGTTTTCAAACATTTCTTCGGCTTTGTCCAAGTACCCATCTTTCCTTGCAAGTTCAATCTCCTGGAAATGAGCTTGCCAGTCAGGTTGTTCTGCAACTGGTTTATCGATTGTATTATCTTTGCCTTCAACTTTAGCCGTTGATCCGGTTTCGATTTCTACTGAGTTAACTCCTAGGGTGGAAACAGAGGAACTTTCCTGAACTTTAGATTTTAACTCTGGTGATGTCTTTGAGGCAGGAGCTATTTGAGAGTTTTCGATGCCAGGTGAGGTGGCTTCTCTAACATCAGATCCTTGGTCGTTCCTCTCAAGCTTTATTGTTGTTGGCTCTGCACTGGATTGTGAGGCGGTGCTGGTAGTGTTTGGTGATGTCGATGTAGCATTCTCTTGGGGACCTCCGAAGAGAAGCTTCCAGAAATATGACCACATATTACCATCCTTGGCTATGGTTTAGTCCAACTTAGCGTCACCACTAGTGGGCAACTTTTTTAGCATACTCGAACTTTGCAATCATCAAACCTATTTAATAATTAGACTTCTAAATGAATGTTAGAATTCGATTGAAATAACTGGCATGTAAGCAAAGAAGTCAACTTTTCTTAAAAATCCAGAAACTAAAATTTAGTAGCTTCAGCATACGTAAGATGCTCCTAAATTCTTCTTCAATAACTTTTCATAATCAGATTCAAGATTCAGACTATGGAGGTCAAGATGAAAGCTGTCATTGTGTGTGATGTGACTTAAGTAGCAGATTGGTTAAATGCGGATTAAGATGAATTCTTCATAGAGTCTTGGACTTGTCTTTATACTTGAGTAAGAACTGGTTCAATAAGTTTTATAAATCAAGAGTAACGAAAACCTTGAGAGGATAATTTTATTTATCAGTTCATCTAAGGATATTCGAAGTTAGAATCAGAAGTGTTTCAGGGTTGGCGATATTGATGTTTTTGATTAGTAAGTCGTAGGGTGGAATTTTTCGAGATTTTGCTGCGCTTTGCTTTAAGAATCTTTCGATCATCGAATTCTGGATTTATCTTGAACATACATACCTTTCTCTTTGAAAATAATCGTTTTATTTTTTGCATCCCCTTTGATCGCAAGCTGCCTTCGAGGGGGGAGTACAACGAAAACAAAATAAAATATGAGCACAACAAACCATCACCGATTAATTATTTTGGGGTCAGGTCCAGCAGGTCTGACAGCAGCAATTTATGCTGCCAGGGCAAATCTCAAACCTGTGTTGGTTCATGGTATCCAACCTGGCGGTCAACTCACCATTACCACGGAGGTAGAAAATTATCCTGGGTTTCCTGAGGGAATTCAAGGGCCGGAAGTTATGGAATTGTTTAAGAAACAGGCAGAGCGCTTCGAGACTCAATTCATTGAGGGAGAAGTAGTTTCCTGCGATCTAAGTAAAAGACCATTTCAACTGCAGATGGGAGATTCGGCTAATTTGAGTTGTGATGCACTGATCATTGCTACTGGTGCATCTGCCAAGTGGCTAGGATTAGATTCAGAAGAAAAATTTATGAATCGTGGAGTATCGGCTTGTGCTACTTGCGATGGCTTTTTCTTCCGTAATCAGGATGTAGCTGTAGTGGGTGGAGGTGATACGGCCTTAGAAGAAGCACTTTATCTTTCCAACCTATGCCGGTCTGTGACGGTTATACATCGGCGTGGAGAATTAAGAGCAAGTAAAATCATGCAGGCGCGGGCGCTGAAAAATGAAAAAATCACTTTTCTCTGGCATACCGCTGTTGAAGAAGTCTTGGGAGATGATAGTGGAATGACTGGATTACGTTTGCGCAACCTACAATCCGGTTCAAGTAAAGAACACGAATTTACTGGATTGTTTGTTGCCATCGGCCATCAACCAAACACGGGAATTTTTCAAGAACAACTATCACTGAATGAAAATGGCTACATCATCGTTCAAGCAGGTAGTACCTTTACCTCTGTTGAAGGTGTATTTGCCAGTGGAGATGCGCAAGATTTTGTTTATCGCCAAGCAGTGACAGCAGCCGGCACAGGATGTATGGCTGCAATTGACGCCGAACGCTGGTTGGCAGAACAAGAAATATGAAGTTAATCAAAATTGAACTTAAAAGTTATTTGGAAGAGAAAAATCAATGCAAAGTAAAATTCTGCTGAGCGTTATTGGGATTCTGACGCTCTGTATTCTTGGACTTCTTGGATATCTATGGTTTCAAGAAATCTTAGATCCCTCTAAACACCCAGTATTGTTGTTAGGAATGTCTGCTGTAGCTGGGATGGGAATAATTGTTGGTATTCACGCCTATCGAGTTTCGGCTGATCAAGAAGCTGAAGCCTACCGTGAATCGCTAAAAAGAAATCCTCTGCCGGAAGGTCGGAGGCAGGGTACAGTTAAATGGTTTGATCCAAAAAAAGGGTTCGGCTTTATTGCCCAAGACAGTGGTGATGACCTGTTTGTGCATCAATCAGAAATTCAACAAGATGGTTTCAGATTTCTCAATGAAAACGAAAGAGTAGAGTTTGAGGTGGGCTATGGAAAAAAAGGCCCTGTCGCCCTCAAGGTACTTCGCTTGGATCCACAGCCTCCAAAGGAATATTACGAAGCAGAAATAGTACAGGAAGTCGTTTCAAAAGCTTCCTAGTTCTACCAATTAAATAGGGTCTGTAAGGGCCCTACTCACCACTTTGTGAAAAAATTTATGAAAAGAGAAAAGCTAGTACTCGCCTATTCAGGCGGATTGGACACTTCCGTCTTAGTTCATTGGCTTACATCAGAGGGATACGATGTTATCGCATTATGTCTCGACCTGGGACAGCAAGTTGAAGATTTAGAGGCGATTCGTGATAAAGGCCACAAAGCTGGCGCAGTGGAAGTTCTGCTTGAGAACGTTCAGGAAGAATTCGTAAGGGACTTTGTGGTTCCAGCGATTCAGTGGAATGCGATCTACGAGGGTACCTACTTGTTGGGGACCTCACTTGCCAGACCACTGATCGCAAAGAAACAAATTGAGGTCGCTCAACAATATGGAGCGTCTGCAGTTGGCCATGGAGCAACTGGTAAAGGGAATGATCAAGTACGTTTTGAATTATCCTACTACTCCTTACAGCCAGATATTCGTGTGGTTGCTCCATGGAAAATCCCCGAATTTTTCAAGAAATATCCTGGACGTACTGAACTCTTGGCCTATGCACAAGAGAATGGAATCCCCGTAAAAGCAACAGCACAACAGCCTTGGAGTTCGGATGAAAACCTGATGCACATCAGTTTTGAATCCGGAATGTTAGAAGATCCCTGGCAGGCTCCGTTATCTGAAATGTTTGAATTGTCCAAATCTCCTCAGGATGCGCCTGATCAAAGTAGGGAAATCTTAATTGATTTTGAGCAAGGAATCCCAGTATCAGTGGATGGAGAGCGATTATCTCCGGCTGACTTACTCGCTCGTTTAAATCAAATTGGTGGTGAAAATGGTATCGGTCGGGTTGATATGGTCGAATCTCGATTTGTGGGGATGAAATCTCGTGGTGTTTATGAAACCCCAGGAGGTACTATTCTTCATGTTGCCCATCGTGCAGTTGAGTCTCTTACTCTCGACAGAAATGTAATCAATTTAAAAGACTCCCTAATGCCTCGTTTTGCACAGTTAGCCTACAACGGATTTTGGTTCTGTCCAGAGATGGAGCTGTTGCTTTCGCTTGGAAAACAGAGTCAGGAAAGTGTCTCAGGAACAGCCCGGTTGGAACTGTACAAGGGGAACTGCATGGTAACTGGTCGTAAGTCTCCACTCAGTCTCTATGATGAAGATATTGCGACGATGGAGAAGGATCAGGGCGCTTACAATCCACAAGATGCTGATGGCTTCATACGATTACACGCACTTCCTCTTCGAATCCAACGTAGGCTGCGGAATAAGTGACGAAATGAAATCTCGTTTTCAAATTTTTCAGGGAAAAAGGTGAGGTTGATTTGGGAGGAGTGACGGAAAGTGTGGCGTTCTGGACAGACAGGACGCCCTTGAGGATGTGATTTAAGACTGGGTGGCTAGTTTCCCAGACGGAACAGTTCTTGTGCTTTTTTCACTGTTGCCACTGCCATAATCGTAACCAGTCTGCTGAACGAATTCTGGGTAGGCAGCAAGACCGAATTCCGGCATGTCCATCCCTGAAAACTCTTCTTCTTCAGACACTCTCAAGCCCATAATTAGTTTCAGAGCGTACCAGACGACAAAGCTGGTTCCGAAAACAAAAGCTCCTACGCAGAGGATACCCATAAACTGAGCTCCCAAAGATGCGTCCGGCTTGAAGATCCCGACAGCTAGGGTTCCCCAGATGCCATTCACCAAGTGAACAGAAAGTGCTCCAACTGGATCATCTATTTTGAGCTTGTCAAACATTGGTACAGCGTAAACGACCAATGCCCCGCCAATACCTCCAATCAACATTGCAAGTCCCATTGATGGGTAGTCAGGTCCAGCTGTAATGGCTACCAGTCCTGAGAGTGCTCCATTCAAGACCATCGTTAGGTCTACTTTTTTATAAAGCAACTGGGTCAGAATCATAGCCACCACTGCTCCGGCACATGCCGCAATGTTTGTGTTGGCAAAAACAGCTGAGATAGCGTCGGCATCACCCTTGGAGCCCAAAGCTAATTGAGACCCGCCGTTGAATCCAAACCAACCCAACCAAAGGATAAAAGTGCCCAGCGTAGCCAGTGGAAGATTTGATCCTGGGATAGCGTTCACTTTGCCATCAGGACCATATTTGCCTTTTCGGGCACCAAGTAAAATTGCACCAGCTAAAGCTGCCCAACCCCCAACGGAATGGACAATGGTTGATCCTGCGAAATCACTGAAACCGTCCATCAAACCACCCAAGGCTGTTCCACCCCAACTCCAGTGACCCTG
>WTIF01000011.1 GCA_011522845.1 Deltaproteobacteria bacterium | reverse complement strand
AAAACGCATGCCCAGTGTTGTTGGCCTTAAGGGTAGTAAAATCAGGGTTAATGCTTGGTCCTCTCCCAACCACTTGTAACGTAGGGAAGGCAGGGCTTCCTTACTGTTTTCTAAATCCAATGAGAGGAGTGCAGTGATTTCCTGCAAGTGCAGCACATCAATGGGACTGTCAAAATCCAGCTTGCCCAACTCAAAAATCTGTGTTCCCCAGCGTAGTTGGTGGGATCCATCCTGATAATTTGAGTAAATTTCTCGAATCGTAAAATAGCTGTCGAGAAACTGCTCTTTGTTGCGTTCGTAGTGCTGATTGAAGTTGACGGTCAGGCGTGCGTAGTTATAGAACTTTGGGGATGTCTGAACACGGATTTTTTGCTCATAGGTCGTTCCGAAGGTGTACTCACTGAGACTCTCAAATTCTGGATCAATCTGGTAGAGTCCACTGATTTCACTGGTTCCAAATACTGTAGTCACTGCATGGGAAAATTGTACCTTGACCGGAAAGTCTTCAGCTGCTTGTTGCTCATCTGCAGAGGTTTGTGACTTCTCTTCAAAAGTTTCTCCAGTGTTTGAAGATTCAGGATTTACTGTTGTGGGCTCTGCTACAGCGAAAGGATCTTCATTGAGCCCTAGCTCATCTTCGTCAGCCCGATCAAAATCTGCAAAGGGATCTTCGCTGAGTCCAACGTCTTCTTCAGCAGTTGTGGGCTCTGCTACAGCGAAAGGGTCTTCATCGAGTCCCAGTTCATCTCGAGTAAAGCTTGGGACCAGGGATATCTCTACGTTTTGTGAAGAATTATCTTGTGAGGAGATATTTTTTTCAGAAATTGAATCTAGTTGAACTGCTGGAAGTATTCCTAAGCTTTTGTTTTTTGTAGAAGATTTGGTTGCATCTAGTACCGACTCCACCATTGGTGAGGTTGTCTTGTGTAGAGCTAGTTTTGTGAGCAGCAGAATGCTTTCGAGTCCGCTTAATTGGGCATCTAATCCACGAACTAATTTGGAGTTTCCTCGCTGTATTGCATTTTGGAACTGTGATTCTAAATTGTCTCTATGGGAACTTAAATCTTCAAATTGCTGTTGCAGAGGATGTTGGCTTAAGCGAATGGTAGAAAGTTGTTCAATGTTTTTTTCAAGCTGTGAACTTGAGGATTGTTGGTCAGGGGAACTGGGTTCGGTTAGTGTTGCTGTTTGCTGAGTCCAGATTTTTTCTGCGTCAATCATCTCTCTAAGTTGAACAATCACTTTGTTCTGCAATTCCTTGGGCAGGTATTGAAATTGTTCTGGCTCAGGAATGAATTTTTTCAACTCTTCAGGAAGAATTTCACGCTGTTCAACGATGTCAGTACTGGAGTTTAATGCTGATACAGGAAAGGGTTGGGTGCCCTGGGCAAGAACTGGGAGGCTTAACATCCAACTGAGGAGACAAGTGAACCTGAGCAGTAGTGAGCGCATCCGCAAGACTCAGTTAGTAATAAAGAGATTTGATGGATTCGTATTTTTCAGCTTTGGATCATTTTTAGAATCTAGATATAGATCATATTTGTTGCCATCACGTTGCACATAGACCAATGTTTCAGCAACAAAAGCTTTTTCATTTCCTTGCGTGGAGCGCACCCTCAGGACTGTAGAGATCCATTGATCATCAATTTGCAGGTAGTACTTAGGGAAGGTACGGTAAACTTTACGTAGTATACCATCTGTAAAAAAGTTGAGGGTGACAGGGATTTCTCTTTTCTCATCGAAAAAAGCAATCACTTGGTCATACTGTGCTCCAGAAATGCCGATCTCTAGTTTGAAAAACCCAGGATTTTTTTCTAATGCGTTACAGGAATATGTACTGCTTTCTGATGCCAGCAGAGAAAAGTCATGCGAATCAATGTTTGTACCTTGCAAACGAGTAACAGAACTATCTGGGTAGCTTCGGCACGCTTCGTTAGCCAACTCGCTGCAAGCTGCACAGCCCAGCAACCGTTCGCCTCGCTGGATCAAACACTGTGATGATCTTGATCCTTCCAGAAAATGAACTCTACTTTTATCGTCAAGACGCAACAGGTGAAGTACTTCCTTTTGCTGTTCTTTGCGATTTTTTGAATTGCAGGCTTCTTTTTCACATGGGCTGATTTCTAGGGTGGTGCTGACGTTGCGCCGCAAGATGGGATTAGAATCTTTGGAGCGCTCCAGAAATTCTCGTACCTGTGTAGGAGACTGTAACTCGTCGCATGTAATGGCTAAGCAGAAGCTAGGAATCAGGAGAAAAGTGAGCAAACTAACGAATTTCATTTTGAGCCCTTTTTTAGGAAGACTTACTCAAGTGGGGTACTGCAGAATGGTTATGAGAGTTGCGTGGATTTCTCTCTACCTGCAAAAGCAGCATCATACCTAATTTGATTACTAGAGATTTCGATTGGGGCTTTCTTGGCCCCCTAATGACGAGGGAAGTGTTGAGACATTCATAAACAGGTTTTGTGTGTCCACATCTATGATTTCAGGATTTCGTGAGGAAATTGCTTAAAGCTTGCCAGTCATGAAGATAAAATGATTATGTTGGAAAGTAGCATGCTGATGATGAATATTGAGAAGTATTGAAACAAGATTTTTCCAATACCTCCGCTTGCCTCGCCAGAATACCTCCTCTATCGTGATGGTCTTTTTCTGTTGACTG
>WTIF01000102.1 GCA_011522845.1 Deltaproteobacteria bacterium | reverse complement strand
CCTTAGAGACTTATCAGGGACCTGAGTCAGGTTCCGTAGAGGATGAAGATTAAGTCATCAATTATTCTGGGATTCGCTTCGATCCAATAACTAAATTTATTTAGTAATTGAATGATGGGGCCAACGCATGTAGAAACGTGCCCCATTTTGATATCTTGGATCTAAGCGAATGATCCCCTTGTGAGCATCAAGAATTCTCGCGACAGTCGCCAATCCAATTCCACTACCCTGCCGGGAATCATCCAATCTGATAAATGGTTTAAAAATTCTGTCGCCTTCTGAACTTGGAATCCCATTGCCATTATCCTCAATCCAGCACTCGCACCAATTCCCTGAAATCCTCGTTCCAATTTTGATCTCAACTTGATCAAGATTCCCCCGATATTTGATCGAATTGCCGATTAGATTCTGCCAAACTTGACTCATTTTTAGCACATCACATTGTACCTTGGGCCATTTTGATGGAAGTTTGAATTTAACAATTCCCTGTTGTTGTTCCTGTTCAAATTGTTCAATTACAGTTTGAAGAATTTTTCCCAAAGAAACAGTTTGCATGTCCCCAATTATTTTTCCGGCCATCGCATAATTCAACAAGGTATCAATGAAGGTGAGCATTTTTGTAAATGAACCTGGAATTCTGTCCAGCAATTCATGCATGCCAGGGTCATTTCTTATTTCTGGATAATCTTCCTGTAAACGATGCAAAAAAAGATTGAAAAGACTCGCTGCGCCAACAACAGGAGATTTTAGATCATGACTCACCATATGAGTGAAATCCTGCAATTCCTGTTTTTGTTGTAGTAAGTTCTGTGAAAGTTTTTGAACCTGATCAAAGGCTTTTTTTGTCCGAATAGCCGAATTGATTCTGGCGAGTAGTGTGGTTTTCTCTACCGGTTTTAAAATATAATCAACGGCTCCTGCATCAAAAGCTTCTCGCAGCGTTTGTCGATCGTTTTTTGCAGTGACAATTAAGATGGGTAAATGCGCAAAGCGCGGTTGCTCTTTCAACAGTCTTGTGGTTTCTATTCCACTCAATTCAGGCATCATGTGATCAATCAGCATCACATCAGGCACCCAATCCTTTACAGTTTCTAGGGCTTCTTTGCCGCTACAGACACTTCGAATACTCGACGGCTGTCTCCTCAGAATATCTTCAATGACTAACCGATTATTTTCCTGATCATCAACGATCAGTATCTTGTCCATTTTGATCTAGTAAAATTTTGGTGGTGTTTGATTGATTGGTACGCAAGGCCCAATTAGTCTGAGAAACAATACCTTCCAACAGGGCCAAATCGTTTTGAGAAAGCTCTGAGCGGTAGAGAATACTGCGCAACTTTGCCATTCTCTCTTTTCTGGTATGAGACTGAAGAAAGCCGACCTGCTGTAGTTGATCCGCCCATCGCTCGAGGAACTGATTGATTCCATTTATCTCGGCTGCAGAAATTGTTGGTGTTTTTGAGATATTTTGAGGGCTATGCTCTTGGATTCTGAACAGTTCGTAACAACAAATTGCGACGCTTTGAGCTAAATTCAATGTTTGATACGTTCCAGTTGGAATCCGAACCCATCTTTGCGCCCATTCCAGTTCCTCGTTACTAAGACCTCTGTCTTCAGCACCAAAAATGATTGCATTTGGGGCATCCGCTTGAACAAGCCATGCAAAAGGCAATTGCAGATCTTCCAACTGCCGATTTCGATGCCGCTGTTGGGCAGTTGTCGCAATGACTCTTGTGCAACCTTGGAGAGCCGTTTCAAGGCTTTCAACAATCTTTGCCTTTTGCAGGATCTCTTTGGCATGGGTTGCCATTTTGAAAGCATCTTCACTATGAAGATCGCAACGAGGATTGACCAAAAACAACTCGTTGAACCCAAAGTTCATCATCACTCGAGCAACTGAACCAACGTTGAGAGCTCCTTTGGGTTCTACTAAAACGATTCTAGGAAGCATTCACCTTCTTCTTGACACTGATCAAAAACGATATAGTTTGGGAATTCGAGTCGGGGTGTAGCGCAGCCTGGTAGCGCACACGTCTGGGGGGCGTGTGGTCGCTGGTTCAAATCCAGTCACCCCGACCAGTTTTTTTCCACTTGATTTCAACGGTTTAACACCTGCTAGATAGTAATTTTCCGAGTTTACGCAAGAAACAAGTAAGCTAAAAGATCATATGGTCATTTCCTTCATCTTTTCAAGGAATTACCAATGTCTCGAAGCAACCTAGGAAGAGTAAACAGATTTAAAAAGTTTACTCATGTATCAGCGGAAAATTCTGCCACATCTTCTATTCCCACCACAAAAAATTCCTTACTGAAAACTTGCCCGAAGAGAGCCAACCAAAAGCTACGGGAAAAATCCACAAAATATTCTGGTCTCTATACAGAAGTTTTGAAGGATGGAGATTTATCCTTCATCGGCAGGTTCAAGATACATGGAAAGAATAAGCGAGTCTCTCTAGGACGAAAAAGCGAAGGCATGACTCTGGAGTCTGCCTAGGTTCTTCGTCTATAAATGATGGAGAAAGCACGCCAACAAATTTCAATGGAGGAAGATTCTGCTATCGAGGCTCCAACCTTATCAGATGTTTTCGAAGAATACCTTGAAGCCAAAAAGCTTCATAAAGGTAGACCAATGAACTCTGGGAGAAGGACTCTATCCATTTTTA
>WTIF01000449.1 GCA_011522845.1 Deltaproteobacteria bacterium | reverse complement strand
GAGCAATACAGAGATCTCTCGAATAAAACGGCTTTGCAGATTGAGGCTTATCTTGCACAACTGCAATAATATTCGATTATAATTTTTTTGAAAACATGTGGTTAATAAATAACACCGGCCAAACTCCAACAAAGACAATCAATAAAGCAGCGGGTGAAGCCGGAGCGAGTTGTTCACTCGAGGCGTATTGATAAACGTGGGTTGCTAAGGTCTCTACTCCGAAAGGTCTGAGAATTAGTGTTGCAGGAAGTTCTTTCATCACCTCAACAAACACAATCAAGCTTGCTGTCATTAAACTTGATTTAAGCAAAGGGAGATGAATGGAAACCAGTGTAAAGCGAAGTTTTTTGCCTAGAAGCCTTGGAAGCTTATCCATCACTCCAGGGATTGCCTGAAAGCCGCTATCGACGGAACCATAAGCTACTGCGAGAAAGCGGATCACATAAGCGGCAACTAAAGCGAAGGCGGTCCCAGTGAATAGTAAACCAGTAGAAATTCCAAACCATTCCCTCATCCAATGGTCAATCACATTGTCGATTGAACTGAGTGGCCAGAGAACTCCGAGCGCGAGAATTGTGCCCGGGAAAGCATAGCTGATGGATCCACACTGAGCCACCCACTTTGTGCTAGCCCCTCGTTGAAGCCTTACTCCAAAGCCAATCAATAGTGCGAGCAGACAAGCAGCGCAAGATGCCATCAATGCAAGCGAAACTGTCTGTTCAACTATTGCCCAAAGCTTCTGGATTTCCCAAGTATTGTTGTCTAGTACTGATTTGGTGAAAAGAGTTATGACTGGGATTGCAAATCCGATCGCAATTGGAATAGCACAGCTTAACCAAACCAATACAGTCATTTGCCAACTAAGCTCTTTTTTTTTCGAAATATTACCCAATGGCTGCAAAGAGAATCTCTGGGCTCTGCGGCTCCATCGTTCTGACCCGAGAAGGACAAAAACAAAGAAAAGCACAATTATAGAAAGCTGAGAGGCAGCAGCCAGATCGTTCATATTAAGCCACAAATCAAATACACCTTTGCTGAGGGTGTTGATCCCAAAAAAACTCACAGTTCCATAGTCTGCAAGAACCTCCATGAGCACCAAAGAAGCCCCTACAATTATTGCTGGTCTTGCTAGTGGGATAGTTGCAGTCCTAAGAACTTGTGACGTCGACTGGCCTAGCATTTTACCGATACGAAGTGTCTTAAGTGCATAGTTTTGGAAAGCTGTCCGCGCCAAAAAAAATATGTAGGGGTACAGGACAAAACTGAAAAGAAATATGGCTCCACCCAGCGACCGAATCTCTGGAAACCAGTAATCTTGAGAACTTTTCCAAAGGAAGAAACTACGAAGCGAGTTTTGGAGGGGACCAGCATATTCCAAGAGGTCAGTCCAAACATAAGCCATCAAATAAGCAGGCATAGCTAATGGCAGAGCCAATAATGTACTGAGGAGGGTTTTTCCCTTGAAATCATAGGCAGATGTTACCCAGGCAGTACTGACTCCGATGACGGTTGCACCAATTACAGAACCTATCATCAGCCAAAGTGTAGTCAGAATATATTTTGGCAAAACTGTATCGAATAAGTGTCTCCATAGATCACCAGACTGACCAAGGCTAATGAACACAATTGATACAACAGGAACTGATAAAAAGACTAGGATCGTCAGACTGAGGTATTGCCAAAATTTCTCAGAATGTGAGGCTTTGCTATTTTTAAAGACAGAATCCAGGAATGAATTCTGCCGAATTGCTAAATCTTCCTTCACTCGTCGAATCCCACCTGATCAACTAAAATTGAGGCATCTTTTCGATGTTCAATAAAATCAATGAGCGGTATTTCATCTGATTTGAAGCCCTCATATGGTTTTAACAATGGAGAAAGATCTACTCCTGCACGTACTGGAAACTCATAATTGACCTCCGCATAAATTTTTTGAGCTTCTTCACCGACTAAAAAACGCATTAGCTTGATTGCATCATCTCGGTTTGGAGCATATTTTGTGAGTGCCATGCCACTGATGTTTACATGGGTGCCACGATTTCCTTGATTGGGAAAGAGTAATTTGACACTTCTAGCCCACTCTTGCTGTTCTTTGTTGGCCAACATCTTTCCAAAGTAATAGCTGTTTCCTAGTGAAATATCGCACTGTCCCACATAGATGGCTTTCACTTGTGCTCGGTCATTGCCCTGTGGCCGACGAGCTAAATTTTCTTTTACACCTTTGAGCCATGATTTGGCTTCTTCAAATCCGTGATGAGCAACCATGGAGGCGATTAAATCAATATTGTAATCGTTCTTACCACTTCTTGAGCAGATCCGACTATTCCATTTTGAGGAGGTTAGTTCCTCGTAGGTTATGTCGTTTTCTTGAACTCGCTCCTTTGATGCATAGATAAGCCGAGCCCGAATTGTCAGTCCAAACCAGTTTCCATCAGGATCCCTGAATGTGAAGGGGACCGCTTCTTCTACAACTGAGTCCTGAAGTGATTGAGTCAATCCTAATTCTTGGGCTTCGATCAATCGTGTTGAATTGGAGGTGAGAAGCAGATCAGCAGGAGAATTTCTCCCCTCCATCTGTATTTTTTGGATCAAGCCTTTGGAAGCAAAGATTGTGTTTACTTTGATCCCTGTCAATTCTGTGAACTTTGCAAAGAGAGGTTCTACCAGAA
>WTIF01000434.1 GCA_011522845.1 Deltaproteobacteria bacterium | reverse complement strand
GAATAGATTAAAATTGAGCAGGACGTGGATTCCTGCGATTGATGGTTAAGCCCAATTGGTTCTAGGAATTGTGAACCAGTTTTGTGTTTAGTTGCTTGATATTCTCTTTAAATTTTCTCTCTAAGTAACATGAATTTATGAACATGTTTTGAGATCAGATTAGCTGGGGTCTGCTTGACATCCCTAGTTTCTTACGACATGATCTGCTCGGTCTTTAATCGTACAGTCCACTTGTTAGGACAATATTGCTGTCACTGGAGAACCGAACTACTACTCAGAGCTAAAAAGAAGCGTCGACAGAAATTTTCAATAATCTCATTAGCTTGAGTAAAATTTTTTCGGCTTGATCCTCCCGAAAACATTCACCAAAGTCGAACAAATTTTGTTTAATTATGAAAATACTAAATATTTTACTAAACTGCAACTGTAATTACAATTTGAACTTGTGGCAGCAAATTATGCCCAAGGGCTTAGATGATGATTTATCTTTGAAGAACCATGCCACGTTCGACAATTTTAATTGTAGAAGATGAACCCAAGATTTCACATCTGTTGAGGGATTATCTTCAACAGGCTGGTTACGAAACGAGAGAGTCCCTGAACTATGACCAGATTCGGTCTTGGGTGGAGCAGGAAGAAATCAACCTAATCCTATTAGACTGGATGCTTCCAGGGATGAGCGGGCTCGAGATCTGTCAACAACTACGCACTATCTCAAACGTGCCGATCCTGATGATCACTGCGCGAGTGGAAGAAATTGACCGTCTTAAAGGCCTGGATTCTGGAGCCGATGATTATATTTGTAAGCCATTCAGTCCAAGAGAGGTTGTAGCTAGGGTCAAGGCGGTTCTGCGGAGAACGAATCATGAAGATCATGCTGAACTAATAGCGGGTCAACTTCGCTTGGACCAAACCACCCACCAAGTCTGGGTAGACGAGTCGGAGGTTGTGCTGACTCCTAATGAGTTTGGGGTATTGAGGGTCTTGTTACAAAGGCCAGGAAAAGTATGGTCACGAGAGTCTTTACTCCAACAAGTTCAAGGGTATCAATTTAACGGCTATGACCGAACGATTGATACGCATGTCAAAAACCTAAGAAAGAAGCTGGCTACTTACGGTTTGGAGTCTAGCATCGTGACAGTTTATGGAATAGGGTACCGATTTCAATTACTGGAGCATTCGAAAGATGAGTAATTCTGAGCAAGTTCGGGGTCAGCTGGCTATTTTGCGGGAGGATATTGATAAGGTTGATGCTGAGTTGCTGCGGTTACTAAATCAGCGAGCAGAATTGGTTCTCAAGGTTGGAGAACTTAAAAAGGCCAATAATCTGGCTGTGGTCCATACTGATCGAGAAAAAGTCTTGTTGGCAAGGCTATGTGAGCAAAATTCAGGACCATTGCCACAGGAAATGGTGGTCCAACTATTCCAGCAAATTATCGATACCTTGAAGCAACTTCAGCGTTAAGCAGACATCTTTGAAAATTCCTATTATTTTTTAATTCGCTGCTTCCATTTTAGATTTGGAAAACCAATCGCTAAAACATCCTCCAACTTTTTGACGAAGTGAGCTGTGATTCCTTCACGAACACTGTCATCAAGATCTTCAAAGTCCTCTTGATTATCAGCTGGAAAAACCAACTCGCTGATTTTTGCTCTTCTGGCGGCAATGGTTTTTTCTTTAACTCCCCCTATTGGTAAAACGACTCCGGTCAGTGTCAGTTCCCCGGTCATGGCCAGGCCAGCCTTAAGAGGTGTGTCGAAAATGAGAGACGTCAACGCACAGGCCATCGTAATTCCAGCCGATGGACCATCTTTGGGAGTGGCTCCGGCTGGCACATGCAAGTGAATCATTTTTTCTTCGAAGAATTCTTTCGCATCTGGATCGTTCTGTAGCAGTGATCGAACATAACTGTAGGCAATCTCAGCTGATTCCTTCATCACATCCCCAAGCTGACCCGTCTGCTTCAGTCCTCCATTTTTGTTAAAAATTGAACGTGCTTCAATGTGTAGAGTCGCCCCACCCAAGGCCGTGTAGGCGAGACCCATCACGACTCCTACTTTTGGTTCCGTGAACGCCTGTTCTTCAGTAAATGATCGTTTGCCCAGGTATTCTTTCAGATCTTCTTTGTTGATCTGAACCTCTGTTTTCGGATTCTCTTTACCTCGTTCAGTGACGATCTGACGGGCTGCTTTGCGCATCATTTTCTTGAGTTGCTTTTCCAAGTTGCGAACCCCGGCTTCGCGAGCATATCCGTCAATCACTTCTCTTAAAGTGTTATCATCAATTTGGAATTCCTCTGGCTTCAGTCCATGAGACGAGAGTTGTCTTTCAATTAAATGTCGTCGAGCAATCTGCAGCTTTTCCTCGAGAATATAACCTGAGAGCCGAATCACCTCCATCCGGTCGAGTAGGGGGCCAGGAATCGTATCTAGCTGATTGGCGGTACAGATGAAAAGAACCTTGGAAAGATCAAAGCGGACATCTAAATAGTGATCCAAAAAATCCTTATTCTGCTCGGGATCCAATACTTCCAACAATGCAGAGGCGGGGTCTCCGCGAAAGCTACTGCCGATCTTATCCACTTCGTCAAGCATCAAGACAGGGTTTGAACTTTTACAAACTTTTAGAGCTTGGATAAACTTCCCAGGCAGGGCTCCGATATAGGTTCTGCGG
>WTIF01000012.1 GCA_011522845.1 Deltaproteobacteria bacterium | reverse complement strand
ATGCTGAATACGATGATTGTGCTGAAAATGAAGAATTGTACTTATGATGACTGGAAAAAGGCTTTTGATGCCGATGCAGAGATGCAGGCTGAATTTATGCGGGAAACCATCGTCGGCAAAGTGGATGAGCAGACAGCAATAGTTAGCGCAGATGTGTTTGCTCCTGAGAAAATGCAGCAGTTGATGTCAGCTCCTGAGTTCAAGCAGTTAGAGGAGGAAATGGGCCTTGAACATGCTGTGTATTTTCTTCAACCAGCTCCAACTGCGTAAGCACCCGCTATCTTTTGGGATCTAGCCCGGCTGGATCCCGACCCCTCCCAAAGTCAAAACCAAATTTGTTTGATTGATTCATTCTCAATCCTCTGCATGACCAGAGTTGCGTCTCTGCCAATTCAACTTTTGATGTTTGGTCGTTCTTCCAGAAACACGTTTTCTCCAAAGTCGGAAGGAGGAGGGCTTGAGGGATTTCCGCATCACCTTGATGACCTCAGCCTCTGAAAGGCCCGTCTCTTTCTTGATCTCCTCAAAAGTGATCCGATCCTGCCAAGCGAGGTAGATGATTCGATCTGTTTGTTGAAGTGATAGTTGGGGTGTCCGCATGTCTTAATTTCTTGTGTCTGTTTTTTTGGAGGAGTTTTGAATTGAAGCCTCAACAAAATCATTTCACGATGACATTTCAGATTCAGCAAAATCTTTCCTCAAGGTAATCTCAGAATTTCTATTCATGTACCGAGAGTTACTCATTCAACTAAAATGGCTCCAGAATTTAGCGGAAATACGACAGGGAGATTTTAATCCTTTTGAACCGAAAGAGCCCACTCCTGGTCGACGCAAACGTAAACCCCCTCGCTTTGAATTTCTGGGGGCGATCGGATTATTGCTTGGCATCTTTGGTTTGCTTGGTTTTCTCATCTTCAAATTTGCTATCTTCCTCTACTACGTTACAGGCTGAGTGATCCCGCAGCATTAGTTTCTGATTGTTCGGTCGAATCAGCAGCAACGTCGTACCACAACTCCTTTTAAAAAATCACCTTGATTGAAACACAATCCATCTTTGGGCAAATTGCGGAAGGCGGTCGAATTTGACTCAATGACTTTCTTGTGTTAGGCGTTTTAATAGAACCAATTGAGAAGACATACCCGATTATGACCGAGCTTAGAAAAACTCGGCGGGTTCAACCTCTTCTTGAGGTTTCTTACCTGGGTTCCCCATTCAAAATCATATGCATGAGGCATCAAAGGAGCAGGAGCACCTATGATTATCTGGATAGCAGTACTTGTGGCAGCCGCCACCATCCTCATCTTGTTTCGTCAACGAAGAACAGAAAGCGAAGCCCTCGAAATTCCCTCCGCAATGGTGATGCTCTTTCACCCTACCAAAGGAGAGGGAGATCTGACCATTTGTGGGTTCATCATTCTGTACTCAATGTCGAGAGTCATATCAGAACTCCTCGAAACTGTTCGAGGCGTTTTCTGAGCAGCTTTTGAATACTGAGATCAGCACACCAGATTCAGTAGAGCGGATACAATTCCATTTGGACCGATTCCTGAGAGGTATATGCTAAAATGCAAAGAAGTCATTCTCAGCTAACTTCTCTCTAACTGAATCCAACGCAAATACGACTTTCTGTAAGCTCGCCCGATCAACGGAATTATCTTCCTTCACATAAAGCTTGCGGTTGATCTCGATCATCAGTGATTGGACTCGTTGATCTTTTCTGCAGTGCTTGAGTGGGACGATTGTTCCACTGAATGGCTCGTTACGCACTGTTGAATAGCCGAGGCGCTGAAACTCAGATTCGACCATTCCCACCAACTTCTCCGCTGTATGAAAATCATCTGTCCCCAAACAAAAGTCTGGGCGAGCCGCCTCAGCGTTTAGTTCGTAGGGTAGAGCCGTTGAAGGGAAACTGTGCCCATCAATGATCAGGCAACGGTCATGTTCTTCAAGGGCCTGATCCACTATCTCTTCCAATTTACGGTGATGCGGGTGATAAAACTGATCCAACAACCGTTGACGAGCTAAGGGGCTTGGGGCCTCTCGAAGCTTCTGCCGAAGTGTTCCCCTGGTATAGATCACACCCATTCCAACCGAGTTCATTGGCTCTTTTGAATCATCACAGAAGCGCTCTGGATCAACGACTAGCCGACTGATTGGAAAAACTGCAGCTGGTGCTGCTGGAAATGCCTGCTGAAAAATCAGGTCTGTTGCGTGATCCGTGATTCGATTGATTTCCACCTGAAGTTCTTGTTCCGAAAGCAGAAAAGTGTCTCGCAGATCCGGAGGAATTTCGGTGGAGGCGTGTGGGATGTGGAGGACAAGCGGATACTGCAACTAGAAGTTTTGCATGATTTGATTCGCTGGTCTGTATGAAGGTGCAGATTGACAAATTCCTCCAAATTCACGCATTTTCTTTGGAGTTGTATTGCCAAATTATTTTGATAGAAATTCCACTATCGAAGCAAGATGACACCCAACGACCTCATTCTATCTTCCTCGAACTGGGACGAATTCTTCGAAAGTCTGTCTGCCCTTGAGAAGACAAAAGACAAGGGTGATGCCTTTGAACGATTCACTCAACTCTATCTTCAGACTGCTCCTAAATATCGACTTGACCTGAAAAATGTTTGGCTTCGCACCGACATTCCTCCTGATGTCCGTAAACAAACCAGACT
>WTIF01000300.1 GCA_011522845.1 Deltaproteobacteria bacterium | reverse complement strand
AACGAATACGGTCGTGGGGTAGCCATTCAATCAACTTTAGTTGTTCCAATTGACCAAGTTGTACTCTGAGTTCAACTTCTTCCATCTCAAATTCTTGAACAAGTTCTTCTGTTGTCCAACCGTTGACGAAAAAAACGAGCAACACCACTAAACTCGGCTGACTGAGCAGTGCCTTTAGTTGTACATCATTGAACGATTCAACAAGCGGTTGTTGCTCCCGACTGAGTTTAACCAATTCATAGAGATCGAGGCCCAGTACAGAACAAATTTTTTCCAAGCGCTTCAGGCTTAAAGATTGGTCTGAAAACAACCTCTTCACACTGGATTCACTTAATTTGAGACGTTGCGCAAGGATGCGATAAGTGATTCCCTGAATCTTTAAATAATGTTTGAGTGTTTCAAGCAATCTTGCTGTTTGGGTCATTCAAAATTCTGATACTTCTGGTGCAACAAAATGAGACTTTTGAATTTGTGCTTTTCTTAGCCCGGCTACAACGTTAGTATTTTCTAACACTTGGTTCTTTTCTTGAAAGAATTTTTCGCAATCTTTTGGGGATGAACTTGTTAAAGTAAATGCTTTGACAAAATTATTTCCTCATTCAACCAGATCGCCTCGCTTTGATTCCCACCCCCCATTCTCCATTCTCCGGGATAAGCGCTGCAATTGAATCCGAAGAATTTTACTCTGGAGCATAGCAAATGATGAAGATGGTCGACGATTTTCGCTGGAAACTGCGCCAAAAAGAATATGTCCCGATCATGACCGGCGGTATGGGTGTGGACATTTCAACAGCCGCATTGGCCTTGGAGTCAGCTCGCCTTGGCGGTATCGGCCATATTTCCGACGCAATGGTACCTACTGTTTCAGACCGAAGATACGAGACCAACTTCGTGCAACAAAAGTATCAGAAGTACAAGGCAAACACCTCCAGTGCCAACAAATCTCAGGTTCATTTCGATCTGAAAATGGTGGAAGAAGCTGCTTTTCTGCATGTTGACAAAACGATGAATGCGAAACGCGGCGATGGGATGATTTTCGTCAATTGCATGGAAAAGCTCTCAATGAATAATCCTCGGGAAACACTCCAAGCACGAATGGTTGGGGCAATGAACGCTGGGGTAGATGGTATCACGCTAAGTGCCGGACTCCATCTGGGCACTATGGCCTTGGTCAGTGATCACCCTCGATTTAGGGATACATTCTTGGGAATCATTGTTTCATCTGTACGTGCTCTGCGTCCATTTCTTAAGCGAGCAGCAAAGCTTGATCGGATGCCAGACTACATTGTTGTTGAGGGACCCCTAGCCGGTGGCCACCTGGGATTTGGAATGGATTGGGCTGAGTACGATCTCAAAACCATTTTTGTTGAAGTAGTTGAATTTCTGAAAGTCAACGACCTCGATATTCCTGTCATCCCTGCTGGCGGAATCTTTACAGGTTCGGATGCTGTTGAATATATGGAGCTTGGTGCTGCTGCCGTTCAGGTTGCCACTAGGTTCACCGTCTCCGAAGAATGTGGCCTTCCAAATCGAGCTAAACAAAAGTATTACGAAGCTCTTGAAAAAGATGTGGTAGTCAATCAAGTTTCACCAACAGGCTATCCCATGAGAATGTTGACCAATTCACCAGGCATTGGCCAGGGTATTCGACCAAATTGCGAAGCTTTTGGGTATATTCTCGATAATGATGGGCATTGTGCCTATGTGGATGCCTACAACCGAGAATTAGAGCGAACCCAAAAAGAAGGTGGCAAGCTCATCGTGGAAGACAAGACCTGCTTGTGTACCCAAATGAGAAACTTTAAGATCTGGACCTGTGGGCATTACGTCTACCGTCTGAAAGACACTACCCATCAACTTGAGGATGGGAGTTATCAGATGCTTACAGCTGAGCACATCTTCAGAGATTATCAATTCAGCCGAGATCATCAGGTCAAGCTCCCTGAAAAAACCACTCTATCAGCCCAAACTTCAACTGTGGCTGAAGAAGCCGCTGCCTAACTGAAGAAAAACCGTGTCTGTTTGGGCACGGTCCTCCTTACCGAACACACCTTAAAGAACATTTGCTGCTAAATCTGCCAGCGGTGACCGCTCTCCATGAACCAACGTTACGTGCCCTGCCAGAGAATACTTCTTAAAGCGCTCAACAAGTGTATTTAAACCGTTTGAACCCTCGTTCACATAGGGGTTGTCAATTTGGTGTGGATCACCTGTTAAGACAATTTTTGTGTCCTCACCAGCCCTGGTCACGATCGTTTTCATTTCGTGTGGAGTAAGGTTTTGTGCCTCGTCAACAATCATGTACTGTCTTGGAATACTTCGACCTCTGATGTAAGTGAGTGGCTCAACCGTGATGAAGCCCTGGTCGATCAATTCCTGGTAGCCTTTTGTCCCCTTCCGACCTGAGTTACTTACTAACAGTTCTAGGTTATCAAAAATAGGTTGCATCCAGGGATCTAATTTCTCGTTTAGGTCGCCCGGCAAGTAGCCGATATCGCGACCCATTGGGAAGATTGGGCGGGAGACAATCATTCGTGTATAGCGATTTTCCATCAACATCATGTGTAAACCAACGGCCAACGCTAACAGAGTCTTCCCTGTTCCTGCCTTTCCATTCAAGGTGACAATGGGAATTTCCGGATCCAAAAGTAATTCCAGAGCGAGGTGTTGTTCCGGATTTCTTGGTAAGATTCCCCAAACACCTTCATCATGATGAAAAGGCCGAAGATAGCCAATCTTGCTGTCAAAAATCGCCATCTCTGCATCATCCTGCTTATCTTTGTTCAGCAAAAAAATTCCCTCATTAGGGAGAAACTCTTGTTCTCCAGAGAGAATGTGACGATCACGAAATTGACCCAACTCTGCCTCCGAAAGTTCCATTCGTGTTAGGCCTTGGTAGGGCTCATCCTGGTGGCGGCCATCATAATTGATCGTTGGGATTCCAAGTACATTCGCCTTGACCCGTACATTTGTGTCCAGAGTAACCAGAGTTACTTCCTGTTGCTGGTGTAGGAGTTCCCACGCAACTAGAAGGGTTCTGTTACTCGCTCTATCAAGATCTAATTCTTCTGGAAAATCAATATCATCCGGAGTACTCATGGAAATCACCAACTCACTATCATTCGAGAGATGAATTCCTTTTGACAGATTTCCCAGTTTTCGGCATTGATCCAAAACCTGAGAAATGTTTCGAGCATTACTACCCGTCGCACTCATCACGCTCTTGAATCGATCAATTTCCTCAATCACATGTAAGGGAATAATGATTTGGGAGTTTGGGAAGGCGTGAATTGAGTCAGGATCATAGAGTAAGACATTTGTGTCCAGAACATAACGGGGGAAAAGTTGTTCCATACTAAAATTGATCGATGTAAGGACGGGATGGGTGAACTTGTACTTTAATCAAAGACCACTACAGTGAATTAGCTTTGTTGCAGAGTCAACGTTGCTTAGTCAAACTTGTCCACAGCCTAGATCGTTTGAGCACTGAAACTAAGGATTTCTTACCAAGATGAACGATAAAAAAACTCTCTCAGCAGAGCACACCGAGAGACCCTCCGAATCTTTAAATAATGAAGAAACTGATTCATTGACGTCAACAATTATTCTCCTCAAGTCAATCTGGTGTACTCTCTGGTTATCTTTCCTGACCATGGTCGATGTTTCATTGAGAAAAGCTGGGAGGGAGGTGATCAGTCCCCGAGTGAAACTATGGGCGCAACGCTTGCTTAAGTATGCTGATGTAAACTACGTTGTTCACTATGAAAAACCTTGGTCTATCGAACCAGGTAGACGTTACGTTCTGATGAGCAATCATCGAAGTTATTTTGACATTCCCTTAGTACTGGCAGCGATTCCTGGAACCGTCAGAATGATAGGCAAACAGGAGTTGTTTAAGGTTCCCATTTGGGGACAAGGTATGATCGCCGCAGAGTTTGTTCCAATTGATCGGAATGATCCCAAAAACTCAATGAAGTCATTGACCAGAGCCAAGGAATTGATGGAAAACGGGGTTTTGATTTGGCTCGCACCAGAGGGGACAAGGAGTCCAAATGGGAAAATGCAACCCCTGCGTAAAGGTGGATTCCTGCTTGCCCGGCAAACGGATGCTGTCATCATCCCCATAGGATTACGCGGTACTGAGACGGTCATGCCCCCAAGTGGCTTCAAAATCAACTCTGGCAAACACCTCTCTGTTCACGTCGGAACTCCGATAGATACTGCATTGCTCAGCCGTTCAGAGAAAAGAGAGCTGCCACTACGCATAACTGAAGATCTCAAAAAGCTTTCTGGCGAAATTGCCTGAAAGCGCATGAAAAACCTTTAGCCTGCAAAATCACATGAGTGCACAGATGTTGACTGGCCTACAGCCAGAAATCCTGAATGAACAGCAGAAAACCTGGTTTGCAGTAGCAGTCTGCCACGCCATTGTTGCGGATGGAAATATTGATCCTAGCGAACTGAGTTATCTTGAACAGGCTTTGTCATTTCTAAGTTCTAAAACCCAGGTTGACTCACTAGTGCAAGCAGTAAAAGACCAAAAGCTACCCAAGTTGGATAAGTTCCCCTTGGCAACACGAGAACTGGAGGTCAAAATTTTTATTGAGTTGGCGTTGATCACAACCGCTGACGATGTGATCAGTACACGTGAGATTGATTTCTTAATGAATGTCGGCAGGATTCTTGGCTTTGGTCGTGAATTTGCCAAGGTATTGATTCGCTGGGCTTCTGAAGGCATCATCTGGCGAAATAAAATGCATAAGATCATTGATTCTGGGGTGGAACTGCACCCTGAATATATTACATGAAAAGCAAACTGCCCCCTTCTGCCGAGACCACCCTGAGCCTACTGACTTTCTTTGCGGGTGGGCTTTTCGTGATTGCTTGTGGATTTATCCTTCAAACTCTCTCTGGAATTCTGATCCCTTTTTTTGTAGCACTTTTTCTAGCTTACCTTGCAGAGCCTCTTCAAAAACTTCTGATCCGTTTCCGTTTCCCGACCGGTCTTAGAGTCCTCCTTGTCTTACTCAGCACTGCTCTGATTCTGTATCTTGTCGGGCAGTTGGTTTACAACAGCGTCAATGCGCTAACAGCTAACCTGCCTCGTTACCAGATGAGGATACAAGGAATGCTCTTTGATGTTGCAGATGCCCTCAGCATCCCTCCTTCAGTGATCCAGGAACAATTAACAGAAATTCAGTGGGCAGATCACATCAATGCAGGAGCGATTGCTCAAATTTTAGGACAAGGATTAGGGAATTTTGTAGAGTTCCTCACGAACCTTTTTCTTGTGCTGCTTTATCTGGTGTATCTGCTTTTCGAACGGGAGAGTTTCATTCGAAGGTTGGAAAATTCATTTTCCCACCGCAGCGGAGCCTCCAGGGCAGTTGGGGTGATTCACTCGATCAATCAACAGATTGCTAGCTATTTGAACATCAAGACAGGAATTTCAGCACTTACAGGAATTGTGGTTGCTGGATTTCTCCTTCTTTTCGGAGTTGATTTTGCCCTCTTCTGGGGACTCTTGACGTTTTTACTGAATTTTATCCCTTCATTCGGCTCTGTGCTGGCGACCATTCCACCAATCATAATTTCCTTCGTCCAATTTGAAACCCTGGCCGAACCATTGGTCATCATGGTCCTCCTAATATCAACTCAAGTATTTGTGGGGAATGTGCTTGAGCCAAAAGTGATGGGGGATAGCTTAGGAATGAGCCCTTTGATTGTTGTGCTTGCCCTGATTTTTTGGGGTTGGTTGTGGGGCCCTGTTGGTATGATTCTCTCCGTACCCATCATTTCTGTATTTCGCATCACTTGTGAGAATATTGACGTTCTCAATCCAGTCGGTCGCTTTTTGAACGAACCCAAATTGCGTTGAAGAGTAATTGAATGCTTCGAACTGCCGTTATCGGCGTGGGCTACCTAGGTCGATTTCATGCCCAAAAATATGCCCAGCTTTCTAATGCAGAATTGATTGGTGTCGTAGATAGTGATTTCGAAAGAGCTAGATTTGTAGCTGAAGAGACAGGCACCCAAGCTTATCGAAATTATGAGGATTTGCTTGGTAAAGTTGATGCTGTCAGCATCGTTGTACCGACAGTCCATCATCATCAAATCACACGGCCTTTTCTGGAGGCAGGTATTCATGTTCTCCTTGAAAAGCCAATTGCTAGTACCGTAGCTGAAGCAGAGGATTTAGAGGGATTAGCAAATCACAAGCAGCTTGTTCTGCAGATTGGTCATGTTCAACGCTTCAACGTCGTCTTCAAAGAATTCCGCCAATCCATCCAACGACCAAAATTCGTCGAAAATATCAGGATTGCTCCTTTCCCCAAAAGAGGCACTGATGTCGATGTGATTCTAGATTTGATGATTCATGACATTGATCTTGTGCTTGCGATCACTGGGGAACTTCCGACTAAAGTAGAGTGTACCGGTGTCTCTATTCTAACGCCCCTCACAGATCTAGCTCATGCGAGGCTGGTCTTCCCTGATGGCTGCGTAGCTAGTATGACAGCCAGCCGTGTTTCCGATAAAGCAGAACGAAAGATGCGTATCTTTCAAAACGGCCTTTATCTGTCTTTGGATTTTGGGACAGGGCAAGCTCGGAAACTACAAGTGGATTTAAGTAGTGACCTGAGTCCTGAGGATCTCCAACCAGAGAATCTTCAGTTAGAGCGTGGAGATGATTTACTCGCTGAAATTGCTGATTTTTTGAAATGTATAGAGCAGGGTCATGGACCTCAAGTTTCAGCGAAAGATGGGAGGCACGCTCTGCAAGTAGCCTGGCAACTGAAAGACCTACTGGCTTCAAATTAGTGGTATGCTGGCCCGTTCCCTCTTCTTTCAACTCATCCCCCCTTTCCTGCTTGCCACCTTTATTCTGACCTTCATCCTGTCAATGGATACGGTCTACAAACTTATTAACCTTATTGTCTCCAGAGGCGTACCGGTAGGGAGCGTTTTGCTGATGTTACTCTACCGATTACCCCAGTTTTTATCAGTCACTCTCCCAATCGCTGTTGTGATTACAATTGTGGTCGTTTTGGTTCGATTATCCAACGACCTAGAGCTTACGGCTATGGGGGCTTCCGGCTTAAGTCCTTGGCAACTCAGCGTACCCGTCGCAACCTTTGGACTGCTAGCAACCATTCTGGACTTGGGAATCACCTTATGGATGCAACCAGCCGGGTATGCTGCCTATGAGGAGGAAACCCTACGATTGTTAAGATCGCAAACCGCGAAAACCATTCGACCTGGAGTACTCAACTATGATTTCCCTGGCAAAGTCCTCTATGTAGAGAGCAAATCTCCCAATGAGGAGTTGGAGGGAATTTTTATCTCCGATACTGAATTGCGACCAAGTTCGATGGTTTCGCTCTCTTCAAAAGGACAACTTCTCATCAGGGAGAAAGAACAGGACATCTTATTACAATTGAAGCAGGGTACGATGCACTTTGGCAATGCTGAAGGTGGGTATCGAACAGTGGATTTCGAGGAATTCCAATACCAGTTTCGTCCGCCGCAGTTGGATGGATCTACGATAAGAAAAATTTGGGGAGTACCATCTCTCGATCTATTGGAACCCCACAGCTACTTCATGGATCAAACTAGATTGAGAGAGTTTCATCTTCGCTTAACAACACCGATGGCGTGTCTCGCCTTTGCTTTGGCAGCGCTGAACATCGGTATGGTTGACCCCAGAAGAGGACGATCTAATGCTTACCTCCAAGCTCTGGCCTTAATCGTCATTCATTACATTCTTTGGTCTTTTTCAAAGGAACTGACCATTGGGAAAGAACCGATGAAAGCTGTTGTCCTCTGGATTCCTCCCATTTTGATTGGACTGTGGGGAGTTTATCAAATCCAATTGAATCATCAAAATTGGAGAGGACCACTCATGTGGTGCTGGGATCACCTACCCTTTAAGAATTTGAGCGACTCCAAAACATGACAAAATATTTAATTACTCTGTTTTCAGTTTTTTACTTCCCACACCACCTTCTAGCTATCACTCTGGAGCAGGTTCAGGAACGCTATCAAGAAATGCAGAGTTTCCAAGGAAATTTCCTACAAACCACCATTGTGGAAAGTGAAGACCGGCGAGCAAGTGCCTCCGGCAGCATTGCGTATCAGCGCCCTGGGAAAATGCGCTGGGAGTACCAAGAACCAGATCCTCAGTTGCTAGTCACTGATGGTGACACTCTCTGGTTATATGATCCTTTGCTGGAAAATGTGACCATCCAGGAGTTAGCCGCTGTGACAGACGGGACTGCACTGGCTTTCTTACTCGGTGCTGGTGAATTGACCGAAGATTTTACCCAGCGAAGGATGCAGAAGTCCTTGCTAGATCCTGATAAATCATGGGAAGTTTTGGAACTGGTTCCCAACCGGGAACAAAGTGCAATCGAGCTTTTACAGCTCGGTGTCGATAGCGAAACGGGAGCCCTGGAGGCCCTGCTCTTCAAGGACAACAGCGGCTCAGTAAGAATCATCGAATTTGAAGCCCTGAGTTACAACGTTGAATTCTCAAAGGATTTTTTCAGTTTTGAGATTCCACCTGATATGGAAGTTATTCGCCCTTAGCCTCTCGAAAATCTCAGACTCTCTCATCTTCTTCCACAAATGATCCCTTTCAGGAATCAACAACTTTGGAGAGTTATTCGCTTGTTGCTCCTTTGCTTAGTCTTATTGACTCCCTTGCTCTTGACTGGCCCTTTGTGGGCTTGGAAGTTCTCTGACCTAGATTTGGACACCCACTGGAGCAGAAGCTCTCAAGAAGCAGTTCAGATTCCTAATGCGGAAGCAAAAGAAGATGAAGCAGTCATTCAAATCTACGGAGCAAGAGCCTATAATTGGCGTGGAGCATTTGCAGTCCATACTTGGATTGCAATCAAAGAAGCAGGAGATCCTGACTTTCGTAGATATGATGTGATCGGTTGGCGGCACTTTCGCGGTATGCCTGTGGTTTCTGAATCAAGCGGTCTCCCCAACCGAGCATGGTTTGGGAATCCTCCTGAGCTTTACGGTCAAGTCCGTGGTCAAGAAGCTGAAAAATTAATGAAGAATGTTGAGGACGCAATCGCCAGCTATCCTGCAAGTGAATTCTACCGGGTCTGGCCTGGTCCAAACAGCAACACCTTCACAGCATATGTGCTTCGACAAGTACCAGAACTTCAAATGACTTTACCACCTACTGCCATCGGTAAGGATTTCCCCTTGGGTTTTTGGATACAACCCACAACAGGCGGAAGAGGATTGCAGCTAACACTTTGGGGAATTTTGGGAATTTCTATTGGAATTCTAGAGGGACTTCGCTTTCAATGGTTTGCGCTGGAATTTGGGCTAAACCCTTGGAAAGGAGAAATTTATTGGCCGGGGATCGGGACACTGCGCCTTTGGAGTTGATTTCAAACAGTAATTTGCAACTCCCGACGATAATGATCAAACAAGGTTGATTTCGAAAGCATCCCCAAAAATCGCTCTTTGCCATCCATTACCGGCAGAGCCCATGCTCCGCTTAGCTCAAACTTATCCAGTGCTTCTTCAATAGATTCATTCGTAGAGATGGTCGGTAGAGAGCGCATGATTGAACCCATGGAAACAATGTTGTAGAGATGGGTGTCAAATAGGTAGGAGCGGATGTCATCTAGAAAAACAATTCCAATGCAGCGATCAGAATCTGCCTCAAGGACCGGAAAATAATTACGATGAGCTTTTTTGAAGACCTCCACAAACTCTCCCAAGAGGGTGCTATCTCGAACTGCCAGGAAGTCGTGATCTAATAAATCACGAAAATCCCTGGATAGGGATCGTAGCAGATGTTGATCTGACCCTCTTTTAACCAGATCACCCTTGAAGATCAGATTTCGAGTGTAAACAGAACCCACCTCCAAAAATGAGCTTGTTACCATGGCGCTGCTTGCGGTGAGCATCAAGGGAAGAATCAGCGAGTATCCTCCTGTGGATTCCATGACCAGAAACACCCCGGTCAGCGGCCCGTGCATTACACCAGTCACCATCCCCGCCATGCCAACCAGCGCAAAGGCTGCTGGTTCAGCCACCCCTTCCCAACCAGTCAATCCCAATATTAAACCGAAAGACATGCCCACTGCACTACCCAGCACAAGGCTCGGAGCAAAAACTCCTCCTACCCCACCTGAACCCAGAGTCACACAACATGCGATAAATTTCAGCAAGATGAACAAAAGGACCCAGTCCACAGTGTGCTGATCCATCTGCGCCAAGAACTCTTGCGTGATGTTATAGCCCTCGCCGAGCACGGATGGGTTGAGGTAGGCCATTCCCCCGATGATCGCCCCTCCGAGAGCGGCTCTCGCCCAAGGACTTCCCACCTTATGAAATTTTTTCTCAGACCAACTAAGACTTCTTGAAAATGCAATTGATACTAGGCCTGTCAGGATTCCAAGCAGTACACAGGCGACCAAGGAAGTTGGGTCGAAGAACTCAAACTCATGCGTGAAGGTGATCTTATTGCCCATCAGGACACGGCTGAACTCTGTCGCAGTCACCGCCGCGATGATCGAAGGCAAGACGGTCAATACCGACCACTCACCAAGAATGATCTCCAGTGTAAAAATCAGACCTGTCAAGGGAGCATTGAAAATCCCTGCAACTGCACCTGCCACTCCGTAGCCAAGTAGTAGTTTACTACGGCGCTCATTTGTGTTCAGCCAACGCGCAACCACAGCTCCCCAAGCAGCCCCGATACAGACTGTGGGACCTTCCAGTCCAGCAGAATTTCCAGTTCCCACAGTGAACAGACTTCCGAAAAACCGAGAAAGAATCATTCTTTTTTTTAGATTTCTCGCATCATGCAGTAC
>WTIF01000427.1 GCA_011522845.1 Deltaproteobacteria bacterium | reverse complement strand
CTCTCTTCCCGTGACTTTCTGCCTCGATCGGGAGCTTGCTTCGGTTTGGTCTTTATGTATTCGATTGCGTTGTGAAGTTGTTGTTGAAGAGTACTGACACCCCTTTCGTCATGGATTCTTGTCAACAATTTCTCTGCATGCTCCATTCTTTTGAAGTGGTCAGAATTCAGTGTCCCCCCTAATTTCGGAAGGTACTGGTAAACCATCAAGCAGATCAGGGCAAATTCTCTGACAGTCGGGCTCAGATCTTTTCTCGTTGCCTTCTTCATCATTGGAAGAGTCTCCATGATTGCTTTCATGGATTTCGATAAGTTTTCAACAGTGGTTTTTGCTTGCTCCCTATCGCCAGTCATGGTTGCAATCAAATTGATTTGAGCAGTTCTGCGATAAAACCGACTCAAATAGTAGCCAGAAAGCGGAATCGATTTTTTGGTGTCTTCCAAGACTTCCATCAAAATAGCTTTATTTTTGGAGGCCATCGGTAGAGCAGAAACACCTTCAAGAATCGGTGATAATATTTCCTCGTGTTGTGCTCGATTGAGCTTCAACAATTTCTTTTTGTCCATTTCGACGGACTCTTTCTCATCAAAATTATGATAAGGCAGAATTTTATTGACCTCTTTTAAATATTTGATGTGATTAGCCAGTACGATAAAGTCCGCTTTCGACTCTTTATCTTGCTTCTGAACTTGAAGATCATCCTGCAAAAACAAGAGAAGATGTCCCAGGTAAATCTTCTGAGCTTTCATGGCCAAGCGAAGTTTTTCAGTGTTCAAGATGAGATCATCTGCCTCCAACATGGAGAGCATGAATGCGTCTCGGTACTGTAAAACACCTTCGTGAGCACCTTTCCTTAAAAAATCAGAGACCATCTCAACACGCACCTTGGTATTGGCAGGATCGGCCTCCAAGGACTGACCATGTTTCTTCATGCTTTGGATAGTGCTAGTTGCAGCTAGCCTGGCGCCTGTGATTTCTAGCTTTTTGACGTTATTTGGATCTGCAGGTTCCCTCTTACGTTGCACAACCTGACGAAGAAATTGGTTCGAGGGGACAGATTTTTTGTATGCGCTCAGTTGACCATGAAGTTT
Organism: Deltaproteobacteria bacterium; assembly: GCA_011522845.1. GTDB lineage: Bacteria > SAR324 > SAR324 > SAR324 > NAC60-12 > JCVI-SCAAA005. The sequence goes on along the minus strand of WTIF01000427.1, from coordinate 9,802 downwards.
TTCCAGGTCGATCCTCATCTTGTCAAAAAGTTTGTGAGTCTCTCTGACTTCTGGAAGTTCCCTTAATTCCTGTCTTTCTTCATCTGAAAGCATGTTCGATCCTAGACTATTTTCAATGATTGAAATTTAGAAATTGACTAAATTCTAGGTGCAAGGTTTATGAAATTTGAAAGGGCCATTTCGCATCTTTCCCCCATTTTCTTAATCTAATCAGCCTGCTATTCTGCAGAGATAAACTTTAATTTCACAGTTAAATTTAGGACAAAACTTTCCATCAGAAAAAACTATTCGTACACTGCATAAATCTAGGGAATATATTTGGGTTCAGGTCCTGCATGATGTTAGTGAATTTGAATTAGCTCACAACTCGTGGGTTCTTGACAAACAACTGATCCAATTGAACGCGCATGCGAAATATTACCAGAAGAAAAAAGTCATTGGTCTTGGGCAGTTTTCTAGTGGCCTTGTCTGGTTGTACTGATTATCTCTTTCCTCCCCAACCTCCAGAAAATGTTGAGACCAACCAACTCAGTGAAAGCAGTGACCAAAAAAACCTGAGTGAGATCGCAAAGGATCCCGTTTCCGCATTGGAGAAAGTAGCAGGGACCGCAGATATTGAAGATCCCGATGAAGCCTATCGTCAAAGGCAGTTGGAGAGAGAAGCTCTTATGAAAAGGCTGGAGGCCAAGCAAAAGGAAATGGCAGAGACCGACAATTCAGAAAGCCTTTTGAGTGGAGCCCTATTAAATCCAGATGGAAGCTTTGCTGCTCCAGGTCAAAACACTGCACTGATCACTTCAATGAGTGATGATGAAAGACGCCGCTTGTTGGATGCGATTCATACCCAATTAGCAGAATACCAGAACCTAGGTATTCCCCCCATTCGCGACGAACGAGCAGATTTGCTGATGCCCAGAATCTTTTTTGATTACGACAAAAGCGCTGTTCGCAACGAATTTAAAGACCGACTTCTCCAAATATCCCGTAATCTACTCCGCGAACTCGAGAGAAGAGGTGACATGATTCTTCAAGTTGAAGGACATGCTGATGAGCGGGGTAACGAAGAATACAACCTGGTTCTTGGACATCAGCGAGCAAATTCAGTAAAAGACCTGCTCAAATCATACGTTGCTGATCCAGCAACACTCCAAACAGTCAGTTTTGGTGAGGAGTTTCCTGCAGTACCCCAATCCAATGAACAGGCTTGGAGTCAGAACCGACGAGTTCAATTCACCTTCCTACTTCGTCCATGACCTAAATGTCCCCACTGCTCCAATCTCTGCAGCAGTCAGGACCGCTTGCTATTAGCATCCTGCTGCTGCTGCTGATCTGTTCCGTTTCAGTTTGGACTATCCTTATTAGTAAAATTTTGGTTTGGAAAAAGTACAAATCTTCCAATAAAGACGTTCTGCGTATTTTTGAGGAAGAGAACAATCTTTTTCAATTCATTGAAAAATCCAAACTGTGTTCAGATGGGCCTGTTCAAAGATTTGTGATCCAAGCCAGCAAAGAAATCGATCAGTTAAAACCACTTACCCAGTCCAATGAAGAGAATCGTTCAGAATTGATTGATTTGTTAGATAGATCATTTGAGGCAATGATTGTTTATGAAGAACTTAAATTGCGCACGGGTCAAGCAACACTGGCCACAATATCTGTCACGGCTCCTTTTGTTGGCTTGCTAGGGACTGTTCTGGGGGTGATTGATACCTTCCAAGGAATTTCACAACTTCAATCCGTAGAGTTGACGGTTGTAGGGCCAGGAATTTCAGAAGCCCTGGTAGCAACTGGTGCAGGGCTCTTTGCAGCTATTCCGGCGGTAGTTGCCTATAACCTTTTCAATGCATTCATCCGCGATTCCGTAGAACAAATTGAAGGCCTGTCATTAAAGTTTCTTCAACGCCTGCATCTGCAATTCCTCCTGGCTAATGAGAAGAAGAACTAGACGCTCCCAGAAAAGTCAGCAAATGCTGGCCGATATAAACGTCACACCGTTTGTTGATATCCTCCTCATTGTTTTAATTGCCTTCATCATATCTGCTCCATTAATTACTCGTTCTCTCCCAATTGAACTTCCGCAGGGTAATCTTCGTCAGGAAAATCCAGAAAATCAAACCGGCAATATGGTTGTGGCTGTAGATCAGAATGAGAAAATTTTCTTTCAGGAAAAAGAATATGATCTCGCCAGTCTGGAAGGATATTTAGTGCAGGAAAAGTCAATCCCTCGGAGCAGAGTCGTTTATTTGCAACTGGATAGGCGTGTTGAACATGGATATTTGATCAAGTTGATGCTGGTCTTTAAAAATGCGGGTTTTACCGAGGTTGGCTTGGCATTCAATGAAAAGGATATTTGAAGTCTTTAAAATTGCTAATGGTTGCTGGGGAGGCATCTGGAGACCAGCATGGAGCTGAATTGATTCGCTTTCTAAGGCCATCCGTCTCAAATCTCGAAGTCTACGGAGTGGGTGGTCAAAAGATGTTGGCTCAAGGTTTAAGGCCCTATTACATGCTTGACTCCCTGCAGGTTCATGGTCTTGTCGAAGTCTTACGTCATTTGCCTCGGCTTTATCAAATATTGTGGAATCTTGCTGAATCGATTCGGGAGGAAAAACCCGATGCCTTACTATTGATTGATTACCCAGGCTTCAATCTGAAACTGGCCAAGAAGGCAAAATCATTGGGTATTCCAGTGATGATGTTCAACAGCCCTCAAGTTTGGGCTTGGCGAAAAGGTCGACTTAAGCAAATCATCTCTTGCATCGACAAGCTGGTCGTTTTGTTTCCTTTTGAATTAGAACTTTATGAAAACACCCGTGTAGAAGCAAATTTTTGGGGACATCCGCTTGTCAAAGAAAATCACTCCGAAGAGACGGTGCAAAGATTCAGGGCAACGATTCTTACTGCACCAGAAAACAAGGTAGTGACGCTAGCTCCTGGTAGTCGTCCAAGTGAAATTCACCAGCATTTACCTGTCATATTGGAAGTGGTCGGAAGAGGTGCTTTTCAAAATATTGACTTTGTTTTACCTTTAGCCGATGGCTTAGATTATCAGGCAGTTGTCGACCAGATTGGGGAGTTACCAATCAAAGTTATGCAAGGGGAATTTGAGGAGTGTATAGCGGCCTCAGATGCAGCTATCGTTGCCTCGGGAACAGCTAGTCTGCAAGCGGGTTTAGCTATTGTACCGTATGTTTTGATTTACAGAGTTTCACCGATAAGTTTCTGGATTGCTCAAAAGCTTGCTCTTGTTCCCTTCCTAGGAATTTTAAATCTCTTGGCAAAAAAACAGGTTGTGAAGGAGTTACTGCAAGACGATTTCACCCCTGAAAATCTTATTAATGAACTTAGAAATATTTTGGATAATGCGGAAACAAACCAAAGAATTAGAAATGAGATGAGGAGAGTACGAGAAATATTAGGACAGCCAGGAGCATATCAAAGAGCCGCTGATGATTACTTGAAATACATTTTCAGAATTTCAGGCCCAGAGACTTCTTGAATATTTCAGAAACTACTCACCATTACTGAAAAACGAAAAGATTTCTTTAGCGATTTTTTCACGAGTATTTTTTTCTTGCTCTAGGAAAAGCACAAACTCCCACTCATCTCTCTTCCCCGCATATCCGACCAAACTATATATTCCTTTTAGTGATCCAGTCTTAGATTTTAGTCCCTGATACTCCGAAAGTAGATCTGGATGCTTTCTAAGCAGTTCCAATACTTTCAGCATGTCGTGCTCACTCAACTCATTCTTTCTGGAAATTCCAGATGCTTCCACCAGGTTGATTTTTTCTTGGTTTATTCCGAATTTATTTTGCCACCAAACTTTCCAAGGTATGATTGAGCTTTCAAAGTCAATCGATGATTTTTCTCGTTCTAGGGATGCAGAGAGTAAGATCTGATTCGCAATGAAATTATTTGAATACTTGAGCATAGCCTGAAGAATTTCTTTCAGTGTTTTGGAACTTTTATACTGTAAGATGAATTGGTCGTTTTGCTGTTTTTGCGAATTTTTGATTTCCCCAGTAAATTCCAATTCGCTTTTCTTCCAGATGGCTTGCATCAATTCACCTGAATATCTTTGTGCAATATCAGGATCTTCAGCTAGATTGATACGTTGTTTACCGGGTCTGATTTGTTTTCCCAGAGAAATTGTAATTGGAGTAAGTGGAGTTTGTTTTTCAGCTGAAGTTATGGTCCCATCTTTGTGCTTTTCGAGTGAAGCTGTGTTGAAGTTGACCAATAATGCCCCATTAAGAGCATCGTAGGGATTGCGTGACCTCTCAACCCCATCAGCTTTGAGTGGAAAGCTAAAAGCTGTGTTATCAAGTAGTAAGTGTCTCATTTTTGATGGGATTTTGCCTCTGAGCTCCTTACCCATAAGCTGAATTTCTTCTGAGACAAAAAACGGATCACCGAGGCCCCTGATTAACAGATCTTGATTTTCACGTAGGTAAACCTCTGTCTGAAAATGGTGATTCTCCTCCCACACATCCAGAGCAAAGAGAGCCAGTGGAACTTTCAATGTCGAAGCCGGAATCCATTTTCTTTCGGGATCCGTCGTGTAGTGGAAACGAGTCTCACCGCTCTTGGCAACTAAGAGAACTCCCTTTTGTATGTGCGGCTGAACTCTTTTTTTTAGCGTTTCCCATTCCGGCTCAACTGCGAATGCTAATCCCAAGAAAAATTTTTGAATCAACAGTGCCAGTATCAGCTTGGTAGCCGTTAGCAAAAGCTTTTGTTGATTGATTCGGAGTCCAATCATGAACTGGGAAATAGATTTCATTTCAAAAAAATTCGAATATTCAATTCTTAGGTTCTAACCCCGCTTGTCCGATGACGATAAATCAAAAAACCAAAGAGCCCCACAAAACCTGGGACGACAAGCAGGTTTGCCAAAAGCAAATTATTCCCAAGTTCTTCAATATCTTGCCTAAGAATCTTCCTGACTTCACGCAACTCACGCCTGGTTTGGCGCTCTTGCTCACGAAAACTGGCAATTTGATCTTGAACCTCTTTGGGCAAGAGAATTTCCTTATCCCCTTTCTGAACGCCCTGTAGCAAATTATTTAGCTCACGTTGGACTTTATCGAGACTGGTCTGAAGTTGATTTTCTTCCTGTTGGTACTTCAATTGGGCTTCTTGTTGTAGAGCTATTACCCGAGTGAATGGACGCTGAAATTGTCCTCTGGAACGGATTTCACGCAAAGCATCGTTTCCGCTCAAATATTCAATGATATTCAGAGCCAGATTTAGATTGTCATTGGTGGGTTGGACAATGCTTTGACCCAGCAAGTTCAGTCTTTGAACTGAAAACCCGTCTGTCATCCAATCAATGTCTGAAGCTATTAAAATGGTTCTTTGTGCTTTAGATTCGTTGACAAAGGACTCATCGTTTACTCCTTCAGGTAGTCCCTCAGTAAACGCGCTTTGAAAGGTGCCTTGAATTTGGGCCAGAAGCGTTCTTTGTTGACCATCCACCTTTATGTCGCGAGCTATTTGCTCAGGGCTTCCAAAGCGCAGTTGAAACGCATCGATAATGCCGCTGTTTGGTGAGGTTTTGATCAAGGCTTTAAAGGTAGTAGTCGCATTGTCCAATGGCGCTAAATGCCCCGCCTCAGCAAAAAGTAATTGCTCTAGTTGACTTGTAATTGGATGCTGGGGGTCAAGTTGGCTAACACCTAGTGATATCCAAGGAGGAAACCTTAAAAGCCCATTTCGACTGTTGACAGACGTGGCAAGTTGGAGATCCCCAACAACTTGGGCCGAATCATAACGAACTCCCCAGCCCTCAAGTAATTTCGGCAAATTACTAGCAAAACTGCTTGCCGGTTGCCCTCCTGAGGCAGCTTCGGCTCTGGCATTCGGGTCCAAAGCAATAAAAAGATTGCCCCCCTTCAGCACGTATTGGTCAATCTGATAGAGTTGTTTGTCAGAGAGATTTTTAGGATGTAGAAGCATTAGGAGATCAATATCATCTGGAATTAATCCGGAGGGTGATTGTAAAAACTCCACATCAAAGAGCTTTTTCACTTCCTCTGATAAAGCCCAAGGTTCTCCACCCTGTCGCTGCATCATCAATTGGGGATTCCCCTGGATTGGAAGGTCAGACCAGATGGCAATCTTCGGCAATTCGACTTCGGTAACTCTGTGAATTGCTAGTGTGATGTCGTATTCTAAAAATTCCTGCCGCCTTGGATCAAAGAAAGGAATGGTTACTTCTTGATCCACTTGCAGAAATGTGGCGCCAAAAAAGATGCTTTCCCCATTGGGAAGTTTTGGTGCTTCAATCCCATAACGGATTGCCCACTCTTCCTCCTCAGTGTCCGGTTTTGGGTCAAACACCTCCAAAGTCATTTTTTCAGAGGAAATTGATTGATATTCCTCCAACAATTCAACGACTCGTTGGGCGTATGTTTTCAGGCTTGGCGGTAACTGTTCATTGTGAAAGCTGAAATAAAATTTAACACGTACCGGGTCTTCTAATTGCGTCAATATTTTTTTGGAACCCTCTGAAATTGTGTAGAGCTTGTCAGTTGTCGCATCCATCCGCAGGGGGACATGATATGCGATCGTGTTAATAGCAATTAAACAACCCAACACCAGTAGCAGAAAAATACCATTCACAGACCAACTCTTCATGTTACCTCTTCGGAAATTAACGACTTTCGCGAGTGGTTAAGATTCGAACATTTAGCACCAGCATAATTCCAATGATAGAACAGAAATAAATCACATCTCTAAAATCAATCACGCCTCTCCTGATGGCATCAAAATGAGTGGTGAAGCTGAATTGACTGATTAGATCTGCAATCCAAACAGGAAATAGTTGATTTAGTGAATCAGTCAAAACTCCCCAGCCCAATAGGACTAAAATCAGGCAAATTACGACGCTGAGAATAAAGCTGATGACCTGATTCTTTGTGAGAGCCGAAGTACAAATTGATATTGCTAGATAAGCCCCTGCCATCAAAAAACTCCCCAAGTATCCGGTAAATATTGGTCCGGGATCCGGCTGTCCTAAATAATTTACTGTGATTATCATTGGAAAAGTTAGCAGGAGGGCGAGACCAATAAAAATCCAGCCAGCTAAGAATTTTCCGAGCACAGCTGTGAAAGGATGAATTGGGAAAGTCAGCAATAATTCGGCTGTTCCTGAACGATGTTCCTCAGCCCAGAGCCTCATGCCCACAGCGGGAATGAGGAAGAGATATAGCCATGGATGAAACAAGAAAAAAATTTCAAGACTGGCTTGTTGAGATTCGTAAAAACCCCCCAAGAAGAATGTGCAACTGGTAGATGCCATCAAGAATACTATGATGAATACATAAGCAACTGGTGACCGAAAGTACGCATAAAGTTCGCGTTCAAAGATAGGGACTAATCCGTTCATGCTGCCTCCACTATAGTCATCTGGCGGAAGACCTCGTCCAAACGACCCTTTTCAACATACATTTCTACAATTTTGACGTTTTGCTGATCGAGACGTTCCTTGACTTCTTCCAAAATAGGTTGTCCTTGCTTCGCCAAAACAACGAAAGAAAGAGTTTGGTAGTTGGAACTTTGGATTTCAACTCTTTCAACAGACGGGATCCCCAATAGAATTTGCTGAACATTCTGATTGGGTTTTACGCTAATTTTTAAGTTAATTGCGTTGTGATAGACGGACTTCGAAAGAAGTTCTTCAGGTGTTCCATCACCAACAATTTTGCCTTCTGAGAGAATAATTGCTCGAGTGCAAATGGCCTCAACCTCCTCCAGAATATGGGTAGAAACTAAGATTGTCCGATCTTCCTTCAATTGGCTGATCAGTTTTCGAACCTCATATTTTTGGTTTGGGTCTAGACCGTCTGTTGGTTCATCCAACAGCAAGACTAGTGGATCATGAAGCAGAGACTGAGCAAGACAGGTACGCTGACGGTAACCTTTTGAAAGAGTTTCAATAAGTTGCTTTCTAACAGTTTGTAGAGATGTGTCTTCCAGGACTTTTTCAATCTGGGAATTTAGCTTTTCTCCTGTTAGTCCCCTAACTTTGCCAGCAAATCTCAGAAACTCCTCTACCTGCATTTCACCGTAGGAAGGCGCACTCTCTGGAAGGTAGCCAATTTTTGCTCTAGCTTTGAGTGATTGTTTCGTGACACTATGCCCACAGATCAAAGCATCACCGCTGCTGGGTTGGAGATAGCCTGTTAACATTTTCATGGTCGTGGATTTACCTGCGCCGTTTGGTCCCAAGAAGCCAAGTACCTCGCTCTTTTGAACCTGAAACGAAACATTGCTCACTGCTTGGAATCTTCCAAAATTTCTTGATATTTCAATAACTTCAATCATGATACTAACTGAGTTATGATGTGATATTCATTCAAGAAAGAATCAAAACCAATTATTTTGAATTCCAAAAATAACATCAATTTTTAGTATGTTTGATTCTATTTTTACTCCGTCTAAAAAATGATTTTCGGTATTTCGCTAATTTTGCAAGATGAATTGAAAGAAATTTTGTGAAGTGTTTGATTCCAAAAATCTAGTAAATCCACATTTGGCCGGAGATAGTTTTTTTGAAAAGAGAAGTTCTCGAGGTATTCTTCTACTACATGGCCTTACTGCGACAACTAACTCTGTTCGTCCGCTAGCGAGTCGACTTGGTGAGCTCGATTGGACTGTTTCTGCGCCATTACTTCCTGGTCATGGAGAAAGTCTTGAAAAATTATCGACAACGAACTGGCGAGAATGGGCTGCTGAGGTTGAACAATGCTGGCATCAATTGAATGATTCTTGTGATGAGTCCTTCATCGCTGGTGAATCGGCTGGGGGACTCCTAGCGCTTTGGTTAGCATGTTTACAGACCATTCGTCCAAAAGGGCTGGTTCTTGTTGCACCAGCGCTGCAGTTGAATCTTCCTAATTGGAAAAGGCAGTTGATTTGGCTGCTTTCATTTTTTAAGAGTACTTTTCCTAAAGAAAAAAAAAGTGGCGATTTAGAGTGGCAGGGCTATCCAGAGCATTCCTTGAAAGCTGTGTTGCAATTGATTGATCTTCAGAACCTAGTTTTGGAAATTATCCCACAATTGGAGCAAAAAATTCTTGTTGTGGAAGGAGGACAAGATGATGTGATTGGTCCTGGGGTAAGTAGTCTTTTGCAAAAGAAGGCAGAAAGATCTGAGGTGAAATCTATATTTGTTGAGAAAGCAGGTCACCACCCGATGTTGGAAAAAACCTCTCAAGACTATGTTTTATCGGAAATTGTGAATTTTCTTCAAGGGAGTTGACTCGATTTGCAGCATTACGAAATGGATAGAACAGCTCAGAATCAAACAAAGACACTGTACTTACTGAGGCATGCTAAATCAGCTTGGGATAATCCAAATCTTTCTGATTTTGAAAGGCCACTCAACAAAAGAGGCAAAGAGAATCTTGCTGGTCTGGCAAAAATTGCAGCGATTCTGAATCCTCCACCAGAGTTGATAGTGACTTCACCCTCCAGGAGAACGCTTGATACTGTAAATGGTTTTTGCCGTGGAATGTCGACTCAATTCTCAATTGAGGAAGAAAAGGAACTTTATCACGCATCCAAGGAAGAAATACTCAGTAGAATTCAGAAGGTTCCAGAAAAGATCCAATCACTTTTGATCGTTGGTCATAATCCGGGTTTGGAAGAATTTATCTCTTGGATTTTGATGGGATCCACAGTTTCAAATCCTTTCAGGGTGACAACGGGTTCATTTTTTCAAATGGCTTTGAATATCTCTGTATGGTCCGAATTGGGGCCTCAATCTGCTACTCTACAACTCATGATTCTAGGC
>WTIF01000262.1 GCA_011522845.1 Deltaproteobacteria bacterium | reverse complement strand
GTCATCGTGATGCCCCTCGTCATCGTGATGCCCCTCGTCATCGTGATGCCCCTCGTCATCGTGATGCCCCTCGTCATCGTGATGCCCCTCGCCTTCTTCGAACGGAATTGGCTTGATTCCGTTGGTTGCGACCACACGCATGCCGTCAAAGTTTGAAGCTTTGACTAGGCGGTCCAGCCATCCCTCAAACTCAAGACCATTTTCAATCAGGATCTGAGCCTCAGCCATTGCACGCGCGTCAGCCGTTGTTGGTTGATAGACATGGGCATCTCCATCTGGGCCCACTAGCGTTGTGACAGCTACATGCTCACCACCGATGCGCTCAACCATGTCTCCCAGAATGGAAAAAGTCGCTACCACGGGGGCGGGTTTACCAGCCTGGATCGCTATTGGACTAGCTGTTAGCAAAGTAAGCAGGGTGATAGCAGACTTTATAAATGCTCTTCGAGCAGACATCTATTCTCCTTTTTAGATTTTAAGTTGTTGTTGAGTTATTGTTTGGGTAAGTAGTCCGCCGATTGGACCAAGAAAAACTGACATACCATAGACAATCCCGTTGACGAGAATGATTGCAGGCCCAGACGGCAAACTATAATGGAAAGAAAGTAGCAGCCCAATTAGGCTTGAAATCATGGCAATAGCAACTGCAGTCGCAATCATGCCACCAATGCTGACAGCCCAGAAACGTGCTGCAGTTGCGGGGAGAATCATTACACCTACAGCCATGAGTGTCCCGATAGCGTGGAAGCCTCCTACAAGATTCAGCACTACCAGTAAAAGAAAGGTGAAATGGGTGATTGCGCTAAGTCCGCTTACTGAACGAAGAAACTGTGGATCAGCGCACTCCAAAACTAGAGGTCGAAATAATAAAGAGAGTGTTACTAGTGAGAAACTTGAGATGGAGCAGAGTAAGATCAACGTTGCATCGTCAAGCGCTAAGACGGTACCGAAAAGTACATGCATTAGGTCAACATTACTTCCACGCGTCGAAACAATCAGCACTCCAATCGCTAGCGAAATCAAGTAGAATGCTGCCAAACTGGCATCTTCACGAAGGATTGTCATGCGAGTTACAAATCCAGAGAGTAACGCAACCAAAAGTCCCGCAGTTAACCCTCCGATAGTCATAGGTATGAGAGATAGACCAAAAACGAGAAATCCTACGGCTGCCCCAGGCAAAATTGCGTGTGCCATCGCATCACCTGTTAAACTCATCCGACGCAGCATAAGGAAGGTTCCTACAGGCGTAGCCCCAACAGAAATGGCTATACAACCGAGAAGTGCTCGACGCATAAAACCAAATTCTGCAAAGGGTTGAAAAATTGTATCCCAAATCATGCTACACTTCGTCCGCACACATGTGGCGGTCCGGCGCAAGCTTCACACATCTGTCGAGCACGGAATTGGTTTTCTGCAGTCAAAACACTTTCTGTCGGTCCGTGGGCCACCAGTTCCCGTGCTATCATCAGCGTTTGGGGAAAATGAGTCCGGACGGTATCATGATTGTGCAGTACAGCCAGAATTGTCCGTCCTTCTCCATGCCAGCGTGTGATAATCTTGAGTAAGTCAGTCATTGTACGGGTATCGATGGCGTTGAAAGGCTCATCTAATAATACCAATTGTGCATCTTGGAGAAGCAGCCTTGCAAAGAGAACACGTTGCATCTGACCCCCTGAAAGGGAACCTATGATCCTGGATTCGAAGCCAGATAGTCCCACAGCAGCAATTGCTTTTTCGACAAGGCTTTGCTGTGCTGTGCTCAGCCAGCCGAAGGGACCAATTTCTTTCCACAAGCCCATTGCTACAAGATCAATTACTGTAATTGGGAATGAACGATCGATATCGGATTGCTGCGGCAGATAAGCTATATTTTCCCGGCTGATCGAGCCTAAAGCCAAACTCCCCTCCATAGGAACGAGCGTCCCGATCACACCCTTAAGCAGCGTTGATTTTCCGGCACCGTTGGGCCCAACTACAGCAGTCAAACTTCCAGCAGCAATTTCAGTATCTAGCCGCTGGATAGCAGGTTGATGATCATAGCCCAGAGTAAGGTTGTTGAACCGAAGAGCGTGCACTAGAACCCCCCGGGGTTCGTAGTTGCCCAGAGAAAACCACCCCACAAGGCTGCAATCATCAATAAAGCAACTGCTAACCTCAAACTGGCCCCGGTTGTGAGCAATCGAAACTTCACACTAATCATGTTTGGTTTAAGCTTTGTTCATGGCCACAATTTTCACAGACTCCTTGCAGTTCGATTACATGACGTGAAGGGGCAAAACCCGAATTGGCAATGACCGTTGATAGCGCGTCAAGTACGCCTGTGTCGATATGCTCACTTACAACTCCACAATCATCACAAATTGTTATTACAGCACTTTCATCATGCTTATCGGTTTTGCAGGCAATGTAGGCATTTAGTGATTCAAGCCGGTGCGCACGCCCTCTTTCAACCAAATCAGAAAGTGTTCGGTAGATTGTTGGGGGAGCAATTTTAGGATTTTTATCCCTCAGTTTTCCTAGAATTTCGTACGCTGACAATGGTTGTTCACTGGTTTGCAAAATTTCCAGTACGGCAATTTTCCAACTATTTTTTCGACCCATTTTTCATATCCCTCTAAAATTTTTTTGTTATGTTATGTTATAAAATAACAAATTAAAGAATATAAATCAATTAGGGATATTCAAGATTAA
>WTIF01000419.1 GCA_011522845.1 Deltaproteobacteria bacterium | reverse complement strand
CTCTTGGTCAGTCCAAAAAATGTTTATCTGCAGACTTACTGATCCAGCAGGGGTAGTCAAGTTTCAGAGGAGTAATCAAAAGAATGGTATTGAGGAAATAGATCCAGTTTCAAATCAGGGAAATCATTTCAAAAAATTCTCTCATTTTTACGCATCAATCGAAGGATCATCAGTGCCCAAATAATCTGCATGAAGATCCTCATCATTTGCTAACCAAATCAAATTATAATTCAATGCTGGGCAATCAATTTGTCGATGTTTCCTCAAAACTTTCTTGAAAAAGCTCTGTATTTTTCAAAATGGAAAATCAGGAGAATGTCTCTTGAGGAAAAAATCATTTGCAAAATTGATTATCATTTGTTGAAATCTGCCCCCTTGAGATCACTTTTGAAAGCTTTTGAGTTGCGATCTGGTTGGAGGGAGTTGTTGAGGTCGTAAGCTTGCAGCCTGTAAAGAGTGCTTTCGTTCAGAACCAAGATTCTCAGAGCGACGTTTGTCGCTTTTAACCACTTGAAGACAAGGACGAACATGAAATTACGTAAACTGATGGCCAGTATTTTACTGGTGGCATTCGTTGCGTTCACTCCTAGCGCCTGGGCCCAAACTGAAATTCAGTGGTGGCATGCAATGGAAGGTGCTCTGGGTGAGACCGTGAATCGAATCGCCAGAGACTACAATGCCGCTCAGTCGACCTACAAGCTCACCCCAGTGTACAAAGGTGGTTATGAAGACACCATGACCGCTGGAATTGCAGCTTTCCGTGCGAAGCAGCAGCCACACATCATCCAGATCTTTGATGCTGGTGCGGCTACGATCATCAATGCAAAGGGCGCTGTCTTTCCGGTACAGGATCTACTCTCCAAGCACGGAGTTGGCTTTGACGCCAACAACTACATCAGTGGTGTACGCTCCTTCTATGCGGACAGCAGCGGCAAGATGGTTGGAATGCCGTTCAATAGCTCCACACCAGTGATGTATTACAACAAGAATGCTTTCCAGAAAGCTGGATTGACGTTGCCTCCAGCGACTTGGGAAGATTTTGAGATGCGAGTGGCTCCAGCACTCAAAGACGCTGGTTACGTGCCATTGGCTCAGTCCCACAGTCCTTGGATTTTCTCAGAGAATTTCCACTCTCGTCATAACCTGCCGATGGCTACCAACAATAATGGCTTCGGTGGTTTGGAGACCAAAATTCTTTACAACAATCCAGGAATGGTGACCCACTGGTCAAAGTTGAAGGAATGGCAAGACAAGGGCTTCTACAAGTACTATGGCCGAGCCTGGGGTGACAACCAAAACGGTTTCGTGAGTCAGGAAGTTGGCATCTGGTTGGGTTCATCGGGTTCCTTCGGTGGACTGAAGAACACCGCGAAGTTCCCATTTGGAACCACCTACCTGCCCTACTGGCATGCCGTCACGAACAAGCCAACCAACACCTTCATCGGTGGTGCGGCATTGTTCGCAATGTCTGGTCATAGCGATGCCGAATACAAGGGTGTGGCAAACTTCTTTGAGTACCTGACCAAGCCAGAAGTTCAGTTCATGTGGCACCGGGAAACTGGTTATGTAGCGATCACCAACGCTGCGTATGACTTGGCCAAGAGTGAGGGTTATTACAAAGACAATCCCGATGCAGAGATCGGAATTCTTCAACTGAACCTCCCTGGTGGTGACCATTCCAAGGGTTATCAGTTGGGCTTCTACGTCCAGGTGCGTGAGGTGATGTATGAGGAATACGACAAGCTCTTCGCTGGCAAGCAGGATGCAAAGACTGCCTTAGCTAACATTGAAAATGGTGCGAACAAATTGCTCGCCAAGTTTGCCCGTACCTACAACTAATCCTCTCTATCATACCGGACCCACTCTGGGTCCGGTTCTGAAAAGACAATAACTTGAAACGCGTTACCTTCTCTCATTCCCCGATTCCCTACCTGTTTGTCTTGCCACAGATTGCGATCATCGCAGTCTTTTTCCTTTGGCCATCCTTTGAAGCCATACAACTCTCCTTCTATCTTGAAGATCCCTGGGGACTCTCCAATGAGTTTGTCTGGTTTGAAAATTATCAGACGATCTTTGAAGACCCTGAGTATGTGGGAACACTGATCGCTACATTAATTTTCTCACTCAGTGTGACCTTCCTGTCCCTTGGATTGGCGATGTTGCTGGCGGTGCAGGTGGACGGATTATTGCGTGGTGGAGGAACCTACCGACCATTGATCACTTGGGCTTACGCGATTGCTCCAGCTGTTGCGGGCTTGGTTGCTCGTTTCCTCTTCAGTCCTCAAATTGGGCCAATCTATGACTTGCTGAACCCAGATGGTGAACCACCCTGGTTTGAGCCAGCTTTAGATTCAATCGATGCTTGGGTCGTTATCACTTCAGGTGCTGTTTGGCGGCAGGTAAGCGTAAACTTTATCTTCCTGTTAGCAGGCTTGCAGTCTATCCCAAGATCTGTGTTAGAAGCCTCACGAATTGACAATCCAAGTGGCTTCAGTCGCTTCTGGAGCGTGACGTTTCCCTTGTTGGCCCCGACACTGTTCTTCCTGATGGTGATTAACTTCAGTTACGCCTTCTTTGAGACTTTCGCCATTATTGATACGGTCTTCCCCTTTGGTCCACCAGCTGGTGCAGCGAGTTTGGTCTACAAGGTCTATGTAGACGGATTCAAGGGCGCTGACTTGGGAGGTTCATCGGC